>NZ_JBVVQX010000005.1:153902-196390 GCF_055811675.1 Mesorhizobium sp. WSM4808 | reverse complement strand
TTTTCTAAAACTCTCCATCTCGCCCTCATTTTTTTGTTTTTTTTGTGGCCCCTCGGGGCGGCGGGGGCTCCCCGCTCCTTTCGGGTAAATCCCCCCCCCCCCTTTTTTGTTTTCCCCCCGCCCCCCGTGCCTATCGAGCACGGGATAGCGACGACGTCAGATCAGGGCCGGCGAACACGCTGCAAAAGCGGTCAGGGCTGCGCTCGCGCACGCCGGCAGAGTTGGACTCCTGCCGTGCTCGAGCTCAGTCGTGCTGCGCGGGTAAAGACCTGTCAACCAAGGTGCCCAGGTCGGACCGGCTGCCGTGCCGAACGGAATAGGCGCGCGTGAACTCGGCGCCGAGGAGGAAAATTTCCGACGAGTAGTAAACCCAGAGCAATATGACGAGCAGGCCGCCAGCGGCGCCATACGAAGACGCAATCGCGCTGGTGCCGATATACCAGCCGATAAGCGATTTCCCCAGTGTGAACAGGGCCGCGGTCCCGACAGCGCCAATTGCCACATCGCGCCATTCCAGGGTTCGATCGGGTAAAACTTTGTAGATGGCGGCAAACATCACCGAGATAAGTGCAAACGAAACGACGCCGTTGATCCCGCTGAGTATGATCGTTCCGAACGGCAGATAGGCGTTGATGAAATCGCCCAGTGCCGAAATCGCAGTGCTTGCGATGAGAGAGACCAGCAACAGGAACCCGAGTGCGGCCACCAACCCCAGACTGGCGGCCCGCGCCCGCACCAGACGCGACAGGGAATTGCCTTGCGGTTCGATCTTCCAGATCGTGTTCAACGATTGCTGCATCTCGCCGAAGACACCAGACGCGGACACCAGCAATGTGACCAGCCCTATGATCGCGGCCCAGGTGCCGTACAGGCTGCCGGATGCACTTTCCAGCGCAGTCTTCAGGAGATCGGCGCTTTCCGGTCCCATCAGCCCTGATATCTGCGCGGACAAGGCCAATTGTGCGGCATCGTGGCCGAAGACGAGACCAGCAATCGCAACCACGATCAGCAAGATCGGCGCCAGCGAAGTGGTGGCATAGAAAGCCATCGCAGCACCATGGCTAAGCGCATTGTCGTTGATGAAGCCGACTATGCTTTCACGCACCAGATGCCATGAATCTGTGATTGAGGGTCGCACTTCGGGTCCGCAGGCATTGAGTTGGCGTTCACTAGCAATGCGCCTGACCTTCCGAAGTTCCGGGGCGTGGCCGCCGCTGTTTCAGTGCTCCGCCAGCCAGGCATCGAGCCGGTCCTGTTCGCGGCGCAGTGCGTCGATGTTGATCAGGCCACGCGCCATGGCGAGATAGATCGCCCGTGTCCGCGAGTTGAACACGGAAGCATCGCCGGCGCCGTCCTCCGCCGGCACGATGCCGAGCTTGTCGTAGCAGTGCTTGATGCGGCTCTGCGCACCACGGATCGACAGGCCGCGCCGCGCCGCGATCGCCCGGTCGGTCAGGCCGAGCGCGATGTCGATCAGGCTCTCATATTCGCCGTCGGTGATGCCCTCGAACTTGTCCTGTACGCGGTGCTGGATGCCGCGGATTTCGCGGTCGATGATGCAGTGGCCTTCGCGGAAAACCCCGCGCAGCGCGGACCGCATGCCCTCCTCCGTCGCCGATTTGAGCACATAGCCGTAGACCGAACCGGGCGGCACGATGCGCGCCACGCCGCGCACATAGGCTTCGTCGGCGAAATTCGACCAGAACAGGATGTGCGTGCCGGCGCGACGGTTCCAGATCGCCTTGGCAACTTCGATTCCCGTCGCCTTGGGCATCTGCAAATCGAGCACGACATGCAGTGGCTCGCGTTCGGCCGCCAGGTTGATGGCGTCCTCGCCGTCGCTCGCTTCGATCACCTCGACGTCGCCGGGCCACAGCTGCTCCACCGTTCGCCGCGCGAAGCTACGGTGCAGCCCGTCATTCTCGGCGATCATCACAAGCATCACATGGCCTCCGATACGGCGAACTCGCCAGGCACCGCTGCAGCCGCCGCCAATTCTCGCGACGGCTGGCGGTCGATCTCGACGACGACACGGGTGCCGCCGTTCTTGCGGCCGGCCTGGCCGATACGCAGCCGCGCCCCGATAAGGGCTGCCCGCGTGTGCATATGGCCGATGCCGCCATACGCGGCCGGGTCGACGGTGCCGCAGCCTTGGCCGTCATCCGTCACGATGACCCGCAGCACGCTCGCGGTCGACGCCAACAGCACGTCGATGCGGTGCGGCGCGGCATGGCGAACGGCATTGTTGATCGCTTCCTGCACGATCCGGTAGAGCGCGGTCCGCACTGGCTCGGCCAGGCTGTCGGCACCGCCGTCGCTGGTGTCGGCGATGCGCACGGCGATCGGCGGCTTGGCCCTGGCGACGCTGCGGTTGAGATGCGCCTCGACCGCGTCGCGCAGGCCGAACAGTTCGAGCACGCTCGGCCGCATGTCGTCGACGATGTGGCGCAGTTCCGTCAGGCAGCCGGCGACCTCCTGCTCGAGATCGGCAAGCTGCGCTGCCCGCGCCACGCCTTGCCCGCGAAGGGCCGAAAGCTGGCGCGCGATGCGGGCGAGATCGGCAAGCGTTTGGTCGTGCAGGTCCATGGCCATGCGCCGCCGTTCGCGCTCCATGCCTTCGGTCAATTGCGAGGCGCCGACGCGCAGCAGTTCGACCCGGTTGCGCGCCTCGCTCTCGGCCAGCATGGCGCGGCGCGCCTCCTCGGTCTGGATCAGCGCGAAGATGTAGGGCGCGATCAGGTCCGCGCATTGCTGGGCGACCGCGACATCGGCAAGCGTGTAGCAGTCGACCTCGTGCCGGCTGATGTTGAGCGCGCCGATGATGCCGCCGCGCGCCCTGAGCGGCACGACGATGCGGCTGCGCAGCCTGGCGGCGAAGATCGGACCATCGATGGCGGTGGCGAAATGGAAGCGCTCGTCGCTCAACGCATCGTCGGCGAGCAGATAGGGGACTTCGCCCCACAGCACCGAGCGGATCGGGCTGACTTCGGTCGGCAGCGGATGCTGGGCTAGCTCGCTCCAGCTGGTGTGGAAGCCGGCTTCGTAACAGGCGTGCCGGCGGCCGTCATGCGACAGCACCGCCAGATCCATGTGATCGTGCGGGATGAGCGAGCCGATCTCAATGGCTGTCGCTCGGAACGCCGTGCCGGGATCGATATGGCCGGCAAGCGCCCGCGATATCGCCAGCAGCCGGTCGATCAAGACCAGGGACACTTCCGCCATTGCTTTCACGATCCTCCCGTGCCGCGAAATAGTGGACGCATGCCGCCGCCGCTGTCAACGACGGCGCCGTTGGCCATAGGGTCCCGCACTCAGCTTGACAAAAGACCTGACGACAGCTCGGCGGTGCCGGCAGCCTTGTGGCGGTAATAGGAATTTTTTCTTGACTCCATACCCTCAGCTATGGTACATTTTTGTCCATGGTGCTGATTTGCGCCAGTGACCCGCCGCACAGGCGGGTTTTTCGTTTGATGCTCCGTCAGCCAATGGCGGGCGAAGGCTCCGAAGAAACCCGTCAGCCCGAGTTCGTTGCCCTGCCGTTGGACCGGCCGATCAACTTGCGGTGCAATGATTGTAAAGGGTTCGCGTCCTGGTCTAGGGAGGAGCCCAGGAGACCGAAACAGAATGCCAGTGACGCAAAACGTTGCTCCGGGCGCCCCGGGAATTCCGGCGCGCTGGACATCAAGCGCCAAGAGTGGCGTCGGAACGTCGCTTTCGCCGGCCGGCCGGATTTGGTTTACGATCAGCCACGGCATCCTCAACGAAGTCTACTATCCGCGCGTCGACAGCGCCTGCACCCGCGACCTCGGCTTGATCGTCACCGGTCCCGGCGGCTATTTTTCGGAAGAGAAACGCGATGCCCTGCATACGATCGAACCGTTCGAGGACGGCGTGCCCGCCTACAGGCTGGTCAACACGGCGAGCGACGGCGCCTGGCGGATCGAAAAGCGCATCCTCGCCGACCCGGCGCGCCCGGCTCTGCTGCAGGAAATCACCTTCACGGCGCTGAAAGGGGTGCCCGGTGGCTACCGCGTCTACGCGCTTCTGGCGCCGCATCTGGTCAATGCCGGCATGGGCAACACCGCCTGGGTCGGCGAGCAGGAGGGAAAGCCCGTGCTGTTCGCCTCGGGACGCGGCTCTTGCCTGGCGCTGGCCTCGTCGCAGCCCTGGCGCACCGGCTCGGCCGGTTATGTCGGTTCTTCCGACGGTTGGCAGCAACTCCACGACACCGGTGAGCTCGACGCTGCATACCAGCGGGCCGAGGACGGCAATGTCGCGCTGACGGGCGAGATCGGCTTTTCCGCCACAGAGACCAAGGCCTTGCTGGCGCTTGGGTTCGGCGCGACATCGGACGAGGCCGCGGAACATGCTTTCGCCAGCCTGAAGCAGGGTTTTGAACCCGCGGCGAAATCCTATCTTCAGAACTGGCGCAATTGGCAGACTGGCCTGCTGCCGCTTGATCGACACACGGCATCATCGGGTATCAACAGCTATCGCACCAGCACCGCGGTACTGGCGACGCACCGGTCGATCGCCACACCGGGCGCCGCGGTCGCCAGCCTGTCGATCCCGTGGGGCTTCAACAGGGGTGACGACGACCTCGGCGGCTACCATCTGGTCTGGCCGCGCGATCTGGTCGAGACGGCGGGCGGCTTTCTTGCTGCCGGCGATGCTGCCTCGGCCCTGCAAATCCTCGATTACCTCAGCTCCATCCAGCAGCCGGACGGCCATTGGCCGCAGAACGCCTGGCTCGACGGATCGGCCTATTGGCCCGGCATCCAGATGGACGAATGCGCCTTTCCGCTGCTGCTGGCCGATGCTTTGCGCCGCGCCGGCCATTTGCCGCGCGCCGGGCTCATGACCTTCCTGCCGATGATCGAGCGCGCCGCCGGCTATGTCGTGCGCAACGGACCCGTCACCGGCGAGGACCGCTGGGAAGAGGATGCCGGCTACAGCCCGTTCACGCTCGCCGTCGAAATCGCCGCACTGCTTGCCGCGGCAGACCTGCTCGACGCTTGCGGCAAGACAGACGCCGCGACCTATCTGCGCGAGACATCAGACGTCTGGAACGACCAGGTCGAGCGCTGGACCTACGTCACCGGCACGGCGATCTGCAGTCAAGTCGGCGTCGAAGGCTACTATGTCCGCATAGCACCACCCGACAGCGCCGAGGCCGGTTCGCCGAAGGACGGCTATGTCCCGATCAAGAACCGGCCGCCCGGCGACACGGATCGGCCCGCCAAGGAGATCGTCAGCCCGGATGCGCTGGCACTTGTCCGCTTCGGTCTGCGGGCGGCCGACGATCCGCGCATGACAGACACGGTCAAGGTCATCGACGCGCAATTGCGCTGCGATCTGCCGCAAGGGCCGCTCTGGTATCGCTACAACGGCGATGGCTACGGCGAGCATGAAGATGGCGCGCCTTTCGATGGCACCGGCCAGGGTCGCCCCTGGCCGCTGCTGGCCGGCGAACGCGCCCACTATGAGCTGGCGGCTGGACACGAGGAAAAGGCAGCCAGCCTGCTGGCAGCACTGGAAGGCTCGGCCGGACCGGGCGGCCTGTTGCCGGAGCAGGTCTGGGACGGCGCCGATCTGCCGGAGCGCGAACTGCTGCATGGCCGACCCTCGGGCAGCGCCATGCCGCTGGTCTGGGCGCATTCGGAGCATATCAAGCTGCTGCGCTCGCTGCGCGACGGCGCGGTCTTCGACATGCCGCCGCAAGGCGTCAAGCGCTATATCGAGGACAAGACCGTATCGCCGTTCAGGACATGGCGGTTCAACAACAAGATCCGCACCATGCCGGAGGGCAAGACGTTGCGCGTCGAATTGTTGGACCCGGCTACAGTCCACTGGAGCACCGACAACTGGGCGACCGCCCACGACAGCCATACGGTGGAGAACGCCTTCGGCATCCATCTTGCCGATCTGCCCGCGGCAAGCCTCCCCGAGGGAAGCACGCTGCTCTTCACTTTTTTCTGGCCCGCGACCGGCGATTGGGAGAATGTCGACTTCTCCGTCATATCGGGCGACCAAGATGGCCAGTAGATCACAGCCAGTAGACCTTCCCTCGATAACCCCGCAAATCTCTTAGAAAACAGGGACGAAACCATGCAGATCGGAATGATGGGACTGGGCCGGATGGGCGCCAACATGGTCCGGCGCCTGATGCGCGACGGCCACGAATGCGTCGTCTACGACATCAACCCGGCCAGCGTCGCCGCCCTGGTGACCGACGGCGCGTCAGGGGCGGCCTCGATGGAAGAATTCGTCGGCAAGCTGGCCAAGCCGCGCTGCGTGTGGCTGATGCTGCCGGCGGCGATCACCGGCAGGATCATCGACCAGGTGGCGGCCCTGATGGAACCCGGCGACATCGTCATCGACGGCGGCAATTCCTACTACCACGACGCCGTCGACCAGGCCGCGAAGCTGGCCGGCAAGGGTATCCATCTTGTCGATGTCGGCACCAGCGGCGGCGTCTGGGGCCTGGAGCGTGGCTACTGCCTGATGATCGGCGGTCCCGACGTGGCGGTGCAGCACCTGGATTCGATCTTCGCCACGCTGGCACCGGGCGCCGATGCCGGCTCCAATCCGCCTGGGGATGCCGGGACCGCGCCCTTCGGCTATCTGCATTGCGGACCCAGCGGTGCCGGCCACTTCGTCAAGATGGTGCACAACGGCATCGAATATGGCGTCATGGCCGCCTATGCCGAAGGCATGAACATCCTGAAGTCGGCCAATGCCGGCAAGCGGCAACGGACGGCGGACGCCGAGACCAGTCCGCTGGAAAACCCGCAATACTACCAGTTCGACATCGACCTTCCCCAGGTGGCCGAGGTCTGGCGGCATGGCAGCGTTATTGGCTCCTGGCTGCTCGACCTGACGGCCGGCGCGTTGAAAAGCGATCCGGGCCTGGTGAATTTCGGCGGCCGCGTTTCGGATTCCGGCGAAGGGCGCTGGACGCTGAAGGCGGCGATCGACACCGGCGTGCCGGCTCCGGTGCTGTCCTCGGCACTGTTCGACCGCTTCTCCTCGCAGGGCGAATCCGAATTCGCCGACAAGCTGCTCTCCGCCATGCGCTATGCCTTTGGCGGCCATGTCGAGAAGCCGAAGGCCGGCAAGTGAGGACACTGGGAGAGACACGCGCATGAGCCAGGAACGGTCCGACACGCTGGTGCTCTTCGGGGCCACCGGCGACCTCGCCCACAAGAAGATATTTCCAGCCCTTTACCAGATGGTCGCCAAGGGCACGCTCACCGAGCCGGTGATCGGCGTCGCCTTCGACGCCTGGGGCCTCAAGCAGTTGCAGGCGCGCGCCCGCGATGGCATCGTCAATGCGCTCGGCAAGATCGACGAGAAAGCGTTCGCCAAATTCGCCTCGCTGCTGCGCTACGTCAGCGGCGACTACCGTGACGGAGCGACGTTCGAGAAACTGAAGAGCGCGCTCGGCACCGCACAGCGGCCGCTGCACTACATGGCGGTGCCGCCGACCATGTTCGAGACCGTCGTCCAGGGGCTGGAGCAATCAGGCACGGCGCATGGCGCGCGGCTGATGGTGGAAAAGCCCTTCGGTCACGATCTGCAATCGGCGCGCTGGCTGAACCGGGTCCTGCATCTGGTGTTCGACGAACAGTCGATCTTCCGCATCGACCATTACCTGGGCAAGGAAGCGATCCAGAACCTGCTCTATTTCCGCTTCGCCAATTCGCTGCTCGAGCCGATCTGGAACCGCAACTACGTCGAGAGCGTGCAGATCACCATGGCCGAGGATTTCGGCGTCGAGGGACGTGGCCGTTTCTATGACGATGTCGGCTGCATCAGGGACGTCATCGAGAACCATCTGCTCAACATCCTGTTGCTGCTTGCCATGGAGCCGCCTGTCGGCCGCTCCGCCGACGACCTGATCGATGAGAAGGTGCAAGTGCTGCGCGCGATCAGGACGCTGACCAAAGACGATGTCGTGCGTGGCCAGTTCACCGGCTATCTCGCCGAGCCCGGCGTGGCGCCGAACTCGCCTGTCGAGACCTTCGCGGCGGTGCGTTTCTTCGTCGACACCTGGCGCTGGCAGGACGTGCCGTTCTTCATCCGCGCCGGCAAGAACATGCCGGTGCATGTCACCGAAGTGGTGGTGCGGCTGAAGCGGCCGCCGCTCGATGTCTTCGATCCGATCAAGCCCGCCGACCAGAACTACGTCCGCTTCCGCATCGACCCACAGGTGGTGATCGCCATCGGAGCACAGCGCAAGGCGCCGGGCGACGACATGATCGGCGAGCAGGTCGAACTGACGGCGCTCGACGATTCAAAGGGCGACATGCCGCCCTATGAGCGTTTGATCGGCGACGCCATGAACGGCAACGGCCAGCTCTTCACCCGCCAGGACGCCAGCGAACTGGCCTGGCGCATCGTCGGCCCGGTGCTTGGCGACACCACGCCGCCGCATCTCTACGAGCCGCTCACATGGGGACCGGCGGACGTCATGGCCGGGTTCGGGCCGCCCAATGGCTGGATCGATCCGGTGAAGTGAGAGGACCACACGATGGCCAAGGCGGTGAAGCAACCTGCATCGGGCACCGAGAAGCCGGACACTGAAAAGATCGTGCTCACGATCGACATCGGCGGCTCGCACGTCAAGATTCTCACCAGCGCCGGCGGCGAGGAGCGCCGCGCCGACTCCGGACCGGGCCTGACACCGCAGCAGATGATCGACGCGGTGAAGAAGCTCGCCGAAGGCTTGTCCTACGACGTCGTCTCGATGGGCTATCCCGGCCCGGTCAATCACAACAGGCCGCTCGCCGACCCCGCCAATCTCGGCAAGGGCTGGGCTGGATTCGACTTTGCGGGCGCGTTCGGCAAACCGGTGAAAGTGGTCAATGATGCGCTGATGCAGGCCATCGGCAGCTACGAGGGCGGGCGCATGCTGTTCCTCGGGCTCGGCACCGGTCTCGGTGCGGCGATGATCGCCGACAACGTCGCCCAACCGATGGAACTCGCGCATTTGCCCTACAGGAAGGGCAGGAGTTTCGAGGATTATGTCGGCGAACGCGGCCTGGAAAAGCGCGGCAAGAAGAAATGGCGCAAATACGTCTTCGACGTCGTCGACCGGCTCCGTGCCGCCATGCAGCCCGACTATGTCGTGATTGGCGGCGGCAACGTCGACAAGCTCGATGAATTGCCCGCCGACTCCAGGCGCGGCGACAACACACGCGCCTTCGAAGGCGGGTTTCGTTTGTGGCGCGACAAAGCGCTGATAGTCTGATACTGTTATTGTTTAATATAGTTGTTCAAAATAACGTGTGACCTGACATCAAGTCGTTGCAATGCGCAGATTTGCCGACTAGGAATTCCGCGCTACACCAACGCCATTCGTCCGTGGACGCACGAAGGACGCCATAGCATTTTGATTTCGCGCATGATCCTTTCCGGAAGTCAAATCCGATTTTCAGGTCATTCGCTGTAGACGGAGAAATAGAGTGACCGACGATAGCAACAGTGCCCGTAAAGACATCGATCTGCTCGAGCTGACCGCTCACATCGTGTCCGCTTACGTCGAGAAGAACCGCTTGCCCGCCTCCGGCTTGGCCGACCTCATCGCCAGCGTCAGCGCCTCGATAAACGCGCTCGGCAAGCCTGCGGTCCCGGTGGCTGCCCCCCTGGTCCCGGCGGTCAACCCCAAGAAGTCGGTGACACCCGATTTCATCATCTGCCTTGAAGACGGCAAGAAGTTCAAATCGCTGAAGCGTCACCTGGGCGTGCATTTCGGCCTGACACCGGACGCCTATCGCGCCAAATGGGGCTTGCCGTCGGACTATCCGATGGTCGCTCCCAACTACGCGGCCTCGCGTTCGCTGCTGGCGAAATCCATCGGCCTCGGCCGCAAGGCTGCCCCCGTGAAGGCACCCGCCAAGGGCAGGAAGGCCAAGGCCTCGGCCTGAATATTCAGTCCTGAGCCAACAGTTAGGACGACTGGAACAGAAGCCTGCCGGCGAATTCGCCTTGGCAGGCTTCCTATTTTTATGGCTTGGATGGGCCGGACGGGTTCCTAGAGCAATTCCAGGAAAAGTGTGAAACGGTTTTCCGTCCGGAATTGCGTGAAAACAAGGAGTCAGAGCGGTCGCCGTTTCCGTGAAACGGTGAACTGCTCTTGGGGAGCGAGCCATGAACTACACCAGGATGGTGATCGAGAAAGAAGCGCCGGAAGAATACGGCTACGACCGTATCCGCTACAATCTTTCGGAAAGTTCGATCGCCGACCAGAAGCTCTCCGACATCGGCCTGTCGCTGCCTGATCTCACGCTTTTCTATGGCGAGCATCGCGGCGACAAGCAGTTGCGTGCACTGATCTCGGCGCAGGATGCCGGCATTTCACCGGATGATGTCCTGGTCACCGCCGGCGCCGCGGGCGCGCTGTTCATAATCTCGACCTCGCTC
Source organism: Mesorhizobium sp. WSM4808 (assembly GCF_055811675.1). Classification (NCBI taxonomy): domain Bacteria; kingdom Pseudomonadati; phylum Pseudomonadota; class Alphaproteobacteria; order Hyphomicrobiales; family Phyllobacteriaceae; genus Mesorhizobium; species Mesorhizobium sp. WSM4808. The sequence continues at coordinate 185,965 of NZ_JBVVQX010000005.1, read as the reverse complement.
TTGTCGGCCAATGACCATCTCGTCGTCATCAGGCCCAACTACGCCACCAACATCGAAACCCCAAGGGCGATCGGCTGCGCCATCAGCTTTGTCGACCTGGCCTTCGAGGAAGGCTTCGCCATAGATGTCGAACGCGTCAAGGCGGCGCTGCGGCCGGACACGAAGCTGATCAGCTTCACCTGCCCGCACAACCCGACCGGCACGATGATGAGCCGAACCGAGCTCGATGCGCTGGTTGCGCTTGCCGAAAGCAGCAACTGCCGTCTGCTGGTCGACGAGACCTATCGCGACCTTTCCTACGGCCGGCGGCTGCCGACGGCTGCCTCACTCAGCCCGAAGGCGATCAGCGTCTCGTCATTGTCCAAGGCCTTCGGCATTCCCGGCATCCGCATCGGCTGGCTGATCACCAGGGACGCTGAGCTTCAGGAGAAATTCCTCGCCGCCAAGGAGCAGATCGGCATCTGCGGCAGCGTTATCGACGAAGGCATTGCCCGCGGCATGCTCGAACGCCGGGACGCTTTCCTGGCGACGCTGCTGCCCGAAATGGCGGGGCGCCGCGACATCGTCCAGGCCTGGATCGATCGCGAACCGCTGGTCGACTGGGTGCGGCCCGAAGGTGGCGTCGTCGGCTTCCCGCGCCTCAATGTCGAACCCGGCTTCGACCTCGACCGGTTCTATGTGAACCTGCTGGAAAACCACGGCACCTATGTCGGACCCGGCCACTGGTTCGAGATGGAAAAACGCTTCTTCCGCGTCGGCTTTGGCTGGCCGACGGAAGCCGAATTGCGTGGCGGCCTCGACGCCATTTCCGTCGCGCTGCGGCAGTAAGTTTCCCGTGCCAGCGACCGGTTGATGCTACTGCGTCACAGCGACCGTTCATAGTGGCCAGCGTCTGCGCCGCCCCTCACCTGCCTGCCGGCATCCTCTCCCCGTATAGTGACGGGGGGAGGGGTGCCGTCATCGGCGATTTCGCCAATCTCCAGCGTTGCGGGAGAAATGCCGGCGTCGCCGCCCGCCCCTCTCTCCCCGTCACTATAGGATGTCCGGCAGGACAGTGAGGGGCAGCGCCAACGTCAACGATTGCTCCGTTCGGCCAGAAACTCATGACGCAATAGCGCTAATGCATCTCGCTCAAAAGTCGCGACGCGCTTTAGGCTGAAAATTCCTTGATCCAGCACTGATTTTGACGCATATCCGCTGCGAACTGAGCTAAAAGTTCCGCCAGCCGGACCAGCGCCCATCGTGGAAGTGCCCCGCCAGCTGATGCCATTCGAACGGGGCCTCTTAAATCATGACAGCAGAACAGATATCGCCGGACCAGCGCTATGCCGCGTTCCGCCACCGCTCCTTCCTGAGCTATTGGGCGGCGCGTTTCCTCACCACATTCGCCACCATGATCGTGTCCGTCGCGGTCGGCTGGCAGATGTACGATTTGACCCGCGACCCGCTCGATCTCGGCCTTGTCGGCATCGTCCAGTTCCTGCCGTCGCTGCTTCTGGTGCTGGTCACCGGCGTCGTCGCTGATCGCTTCGGCCGCCGCCTGATCATGGCGCTGGCGGTCGTGGTGGAGGCGATGTGCGCGCTGGCGCTGCTGTTCCTGACGCTGCGCGGCATCAGCGGGCCGCTGCCGATCTTCTGCGTGCTTGCCATGTTCGGCGTCGCCCGCGCCTTTTTCGGTCCGGCCTCCGCCTCGCTGTTCGCCAATCTGGTGCCGCCTCAGGATTTCGCCAACGCCATCGCCTGGAATTCATCGGCCTGGCAGACGGCGACCATCGTCGGCCCGGTCGCCGGCGGCCTGCTCTACGGCGTGTCGCCGGAAGCGGCCTACGGAACCGCCGCCGTCCTGATGCTCGTGTCCGGGCTGCTGATCTTCACCATTCCGAAGCCGTCGCAGCGGACCGAGTCGGAAAAGCCGACGATGCAGCACCTGCTCGGCGGGTTCAGCTACATCTGGAGCGAGAAGATCGTGCTCGGCGCCATCTCGCTCGATCTGTTCGCCGTGCTCCTGTCCGGCGCCTCGGCGCTGCTGCCGGTCTATGCACGCGACATCCTCCAGCTCGGCCCCTGGGGCCTCGGCCTGCTGCGCTCGGCGCCCAGCATCGGCGCCATTTGCGTCGCCATCTGGCTGGCCGGGCATCCGCTTCGCAACCACGCGGGCATGATCATGCTGGTCGCCGCCGCCTCGTTCGGCGCCTTCACCCTGCTGTTCGGCCTTTCCACCATCACCTGGCTGTCGATCGTGGCGCTGGTCTTCCTTGGCGCCACCGATATGTTCAGCGTCTACATCAGGGAAACGCTAATTCAGCTGTGGACGCCCGACGAGGTGCGCGGCCGCGTCAACGCCGTCAACCAGGTCTTTGTCGGCGCCTCCAACGAGGTCGGCGAATTCCGCGCCGGCACGATGGCCGCGCTGATCGGCACGGTGCCGGCCGTGGTGATCGGCGGCATCGGCGCCATCGCCGTAGCGGGCCTGTGGATGGTGCTGTTCCCGCAACTGCGCAAGGTGCGCCATCTCGACGGACGCAACTGATCTTCCTCCAGTTGACAGCCAACATGCCTCGCCCATGCCACAGGAGTTCCCATGATCACTTGCTACCTGAAATATGTCATTGACCCCTACAAGCTTGCCGAGTTCGAAGATTATGGCCGTCGCTGGATAGCTCTGGTCAATCGCCTCGGCGGAAACCATCACGGCTATTTCCTTCCGAGCGAGGGGGCGAGCAATATCGCTTTTGCCATGTTCAGCTTTCCGAGCCTTGCCGACTACGAGGACTATCGCAAGCGTATGGCTGCCGACCCGGAATGCCAGGAAGTGTTTGAAATGGAAAAACGCAATCGCAGCATTCTCAGCTACGAGCGCAGCTTCCTGCGGCCGGTGCTCGAACCTTAAAGCGCGTCGCGTCGAAACAGATTCACGCGCCGCGCTTTAGGTCTTGTTTTATGCATGTCGTCTTCCCAAAAACCGAGGTCACTTTTGGGCGACATGCATTAGCTATTGCTCGGCTTGCCGAAAATCATCCGCAGGAACTCGTCCAGCCAGCGCTTGAGATGCATGTCCCAGATCAGCCGGCCGCCGAGATGATCGCGGCCGGGCTGGGCACCGGGCAATTCGAAGCGATGCGCGCCGCGCACCACCCAGCGCTGCATCATCACCCTGGTCAGTTCGCCATGGAACTGGATGCCCCAGGCATTGTCGCCATAGCGAAAGGCCTGGTTGGGATAGGTCTCGGCCGTCGCCAGCAGCGTCGCGTCCCTGGGCAGCGAGAAACCCTCGCGGTGGAACTGATAGACCATCTCCGGCCAGTGCATCAGTTGCTTGCCGGCTTCGGTCGCTTTCAGGGGATACCAGCCAACCTCGACCAGCCCTTCGCCGTGTCCTTCGACCTTGCCGCCGAGATAGTTGACCAGCATCTGTGCGCCGAGACAGATGCCGAGACATGGCCGGTTCTCCCTCAGCGGTATTTCCAGCCAGTTGGTCTCGCGGCGAACGAACTCGTCCTCGTCATTGGCGCTCATCGGACCGCCGAACACCACCGTGCCGGCGTGGCCGTCCAGTGTTTCGGGCAAGGCGTCGCCAAGCGGCGGCCGGCGGATATCGAGGTCGAACCCTTCTTCCAGCAACATGTGGCCGACACGCCCTGGGCTCGAACTCTCCTGATGCAGCACGATCAGTATCTTTGGCTTCGAACTCGTTTGGCGCGGCATGGGAAGGCGAAAATCCTATTCGTCGCTCGATGTTCCGGTGGCGCCGGGCGCGTGCGCCGCTGCCTTGCGGCGCGCCTCGACGCGATCATGGCGTTCGACGCCGATCAGCTCGGCGACGCGCCAGACGGTGTTGTCCTCGAGCTCGTGCAACTCGCCGTCGGCATAGACGATTTCCCACATCAGGCCGATGAAGGCCTTGCGCGCATCGGCATCGAGATGGCGCTTCAGGACACTGGTGAAGGCATAGAGATCGATCGCCTCATTGTCGGCCCGCTCGCCGGCGGCGGCAAGCGCCTCAAGTTCCGTGCCGCTGATCGAATAGCTCTCCGCCAGCACCGCCTTGAACCGTTCCCACTCGACATCCTGGCGCACGCCATCGGCATTCATCACATGGTAGAGCAGCGCCGAGGCGGCGATGCGCGGATCGTCCGTGCTGGCACGAGTGCCGGCGCCGGCCGGCAAATCCCTGAGAAACGACAGAACGCGTTCAAACATAGATCCATACCCCAACGGCCTGACGGCCTGCCCAACTCAAAACAGCCGAAACCGGCGCGGCGATTTCTCCGCTTCCTCGTCCGGATCGACGCCGGGATCGTCCGGCAACCGCGCAAGCTCCTCGGCCGGATCGACGCCCTCGGCATCGCTCGGCACCGCGGCGAAGGCCGCTGCCGTGATCGGCCTGACATGATCTTCTTCGCGACTTTCAGCTTGCTTGCCCGCCGACGTCTCGCCACCGGCGTTATCGATCACCTCGATCGGCCCTTTTTCGCTCGTCGGCTTTGCCAATGCTTCGATGACCGGCGCCGCACCGGCTGGCACGTCATCATGGCTGTCGATCAACTGGCCGAGACGCTCCATCGGCGCACGCCACTCGAAGGCGTCGAGCCGGCCGGTGATCGGCGACACCGGCGCCCAGCGTTCCGATACCACGCCGTCTGCGACCCAGGCCGGATCGCGCGGCGCCCGCACCGCCCTGGATAGCAGCTGCCGCACCTTGCCCTGATCGCCGGTTTCGGCCTCCTCGATGTCTGCGAGCAGCAGATACGCGCCCTCGCGGCGGTCCATCCGGATCGCCGCCTCGGCCTCGCGGCGGGCGGTCGAGAAATCCTGCGCGTCGAGCGCGGCGCGCGCCACCGTCATCGACGATTCGGCGTGGTTCTTCTTCATTTCCTGCAGCTTCTTCGCCCGGTTGAGGCGGTCGAGCACGGCGTCGCCCGGCCTTGCATGGGTATAGAGCTCTGCGACCTCCGGATGCGGCTCGGCCTTCCAGGCCGCCTCGAGTATCTTCGAGCCCTTGCGCACATCGTTCTGCTTGAACAATGCGGCCGCGGCGGCAACGGCGGCGGGCGCGAAGTCCGGCCGCAGCTTGTTGGCCTCGATCGCCGCAGTCCTGGCGGCGGCGGGATCGCTGTCGGCAAGCGCCTGCGCCTTGGCGGTCAACAGAACGGCGCGGCGGCGGTTGGCGGCATCGCGTTCGATCTGCCGTGTCGATTTCTGCGCGTCGACCAGTTTCAGGGCGCCGTCCCAGTCGCCGCGCGCGGTCAACTCTTCCAGCGTCGATTCCGCCGCCCAGGCCAGCTGCGGCGCCATCACCGCGGCGCGGCCGGCATAATGCCTGGCGGCGTTGCGGTCGCCGAGCCGTTCGGCTTCCAGATAAAGCCCCCGCAAGCCCAGCAGCCGCATCTCGGGATCGTCGAGCATGCTCTCGAATTTCTGTCGCGCGCTTTCATGATCGCCTTCGAGCAGCGACGCCTGCGCTTCCAGCAGGTGGATCAGCGGCTCCTGGTCGGAACGGATCAGCTTGGCGGCTTCCTTGGTCTTCTTGCGGGCCAGCGCGCCATCACCGGCGCCGGCGGCAATCATGCCGGTCGACAGCGCCTGATAGCCACGATCGCGGCGGCGGACACGGAAATAGCGCGAGATGGTGTAGGGGCTGTTCCACAGCGACTTGAGCAGCCACCACAGGATCATCACCGCGGCGACCACGGCAACGACGGCCACCGCCGCCACCATCAGGCTGACCTGGTATTGATAGCCGTTAAAAGTGACGACCATGTCGCCCGGCCGGTCGGCCAGCCAGGCAAAGCCCAGCCCGAGCGCGAAAACGACGATGAGGAAGGCGAGCAGGCGGATCATTGTGTTGCCCTCATGCCTTCATCGCGCCCGAGATCAGCGCATCGACCTGGGTTTCGACCTCGATGCGTGCCTTCAGCTTGCCGGCCAAGTCCGCGCCAGCGGCCTTGGCGGCCTCGGGCAGCGTTTCATACTCGCTGAGTGCCTTCGCGTAGTCGCCCTGGTTGACCGCCGCCTCCATGCGCGCGACGGTTTCCGGTGCGCCGGCGCCTTCGACGGCGCCGATCGGCCTGACCTTGACCAGCGATTCGGCGCTCGACATCAGATTCTGCAGGAAGCCGGCATTCTCATCGACGGGCGTCGCGGCAGTGACCATGGCACTGGCGGCGGCATCAGCCTGCGATGCGATCTCGGCGCGGGTCGGAACGCCCTTTTCAGCAAAGGGGCGCAGTGCCGCAAGCTGCGGCGCATCGGGCGAAATCGCTGCAAGGGTTTCGAGTTCGGCCGAAAACGGCCCGCCACGCTCGAGCGCCGCCTTCAAGGCCGACGCCGCGATGGCAAGCGCGACCTTCGGTTGCCCCGCCGCCGCCTCGACCTTGCCGGACAGCTGCGACACAGACTGCTCCAGCGCTGTGAGCCGGCCCTCCTGCGCCGTCGTAGCCTCGCCGGCCGACTTCACCAGCGCGTCGAGGCCTGCCAGTTTCTCGTTGAGCGGACCGAGATCGACCGGTGCCGAGCTGCCGGCCTTGCCGAGCGCGGCGACCGCCGTCTCGATCTGCGCGACCTTGTCGCCCAGTGCGGCGATCCCGGCTGCGTCGCCTGCTCCACCTTCCTCGACAGCCGATTTCAGCGCTGCCACATCGGCCTTGACCTGTTCAAGGCCCGAGGAAAGGCCGACCATCTTGGCCGCTCCATCGCCGTTGCCGCCGGCGTCCTTCAAACCGGCGATTTCGGTCTTCAGCGAGGCGATGTCGCTGTTGACGCCATCGAGCGAGACGCCGGCGCCCGAACCCGGCGCGCCAAGCAGGCCGGCAAATTGCAGCCCGCCGGCGCCGACCAGCGCGATGACGCCGCCGATGATGCCGGCGGCGACGCCGTTGAGGCCGCCGCGCTTTTCAAGGGGTGGCGCCATTTTCTCGTCCCGTGTCTCGGGTTTCGCCTTGTTGCCGTCGGTCTGCGTGCGCTTCGCCGATGCGTCCTCGAAACTGTAGTCGTAGGCTTTGGTCTTGCCGGCCGGCGCATCGGACGATCCGGGACCGTGGGACGATCCGGGCTCGTCGGACGATCCGGGATAGGGGATCTCGGCCTCGCTAGCGGGCTTTGTCGCCGCTGCCGGCGGCTGCTCCGGTTCGGCCCGGGCGTCGGTATGCTCCCAGGGCTCGAGATCGGTCTGGTCGGCGTGAACCGGCTCTTCGGGAACCTCGGGTTGCGAAGCGTTCGCTGCTTCCTCGGCCTTCGCCTCGTCTGTCCGGGCCTCCTGCGTGGCGGCGTCCTCGTCGGCGATGCGTGAGACGGCGCCCGGCTCGAGATCGATGGTCACCGGCTCGCGGCGGCTTTTCGAGTGTCGCATCTTCGGCGTCTTGACCATGCCTGGGCTCCGCACAATTCGCTTCGTCTCAACGCCTAGCGGCGCATGATGGTTCAGAAAGGGTCTAGCACATCACCAAGCGGTGAAAAGGGGCGGTGTGATGACGCGGCTCAGCGCGGCGCCTGCAAAAGCGCCAGCAGCACATCCTCGTCGGGCTGCGCGGCAATGCGGATCCTTTCGCTGGCGACACCGTCGAAGGCTGCCGCGATGCGAGTGGAAAGCGCAAAAACCCATGTTTTTTCGAAGAGACCGCGCAGAGCGGGCCGTCTTGCCAAGGTCTGCATCGCCGCCGCCGCCTTGGCTGAATAGAGCAACACCGCGTCGGCAGGTTGCCCCGACAGGCGTTCGAGGATGACTTCGTCCGAATACCCCACTGCCAGCGTGTCATAGGTCTCGACGGCGTGGACCCGAACGCCCGCCGTCCCGAGCCTCTGTTCGAACGCCGGAAAACGCACGCGCCCGCAGAGGTAGACAATCGTCTTTCCAGAAAAATCGACGGCGAGACTGTCGGCCAGCGCCTCCGCATCGCCCGGGCCTTCACTGACCGACAAAAACCCCGCTCGAAGCGCCGCTTGCGCCGTCCTTTTGCCGACCGCATGACAAGGCAAGGCGGCGAGCGTCGCGATGATTTCTTCCGGCGCATGACGCATGGCATTGGCGCTGGTGACGGCCACCGCGACGGCATCGTCCGGGATCAGTCCGGCGGCGGCAGGCAACGCCTTTGTTTCGGTCAGGGGCAAAAGAACCGGCTGAAAACCTGCCTCCTCAAGCCGATGCGCTGTGCGCGAGGCACCCGGTTCCGGCCTGGTCACCAGGACGCGAAGCATTTCAGAGCCAGCCGTCGAAGAACTTTTCGCCGGCCTTGGCGCGCACACTCCGGGCCGCTTCACCGCCGATGCGGGCGGCGTCTTGCGCCGGCCCCTGCAGCTCGACCGTGTGCGACTGCGTGCCGTCGGGCGAGATGATCAGCCCGGCAAAAGACAGTTTTCCGGCCTCGATCGCCGCATAGCCGGCGATCGGTGTGCGGCAGGAGCCATCGAGCGCCGCCAGGAAGGCACGCTCGCAGGCCAGCGCCTGGCCGGTCGGTACATCATGGACGGCTGCCAGCATTTTTTCGACATCGCGGTCGCCGATACGGGTTTCGATACCGATCGCACCTTGCCCCGGCGCCGGCGGGAAGACATCGAGCGGTATCAGATCGGTGACGACATGCTCGAGCCCAAGCCGCTTCAGCCCGGCATAGGCCAGGATCGTGCCCGCGGCCACGCCTTCTTCAAGCTTGCGCAGCCGCGTCTGCACATTGCCGCGGAACATCACCACGTCGAGATCCGGCCGCATCCGGCGGATCAGCGCTTGCCGCCGCAGCGACGACGACCCCACTTTCGCCCCGCGCGGCAGTTCGGCGATCGTCTTCGCCGCCTTGCCGACAAAGGCGTCGCGTGCATCCTCGCGCGGCAGGAAGGCCGAGAGTTCGAGACCGTCCGGCAGTTGCGTCGGCATGTCCTTCGACGAATGCACGGCGATGTCGATCCGGCCCGCCAGCAGCGCCTCCTCGATCTCCTTGGTGAACAGGCCCTTGCCGCCGGCTTCCGACAGCGGCCGGTCCTGGATGCGGTCGCCGCTGGTCGCGATGACGACCACCTCGAACGCCTCCGCCGGCATGCCATGCGCGGCCATCAGCCGCGCCTGTGCTTCATGCGCCTGTGCCAGCGCCAGCGGGCTGCCGCGTGTTCCGATTCTCAAGATTGTTTGCATGGCGCGCAGTCCGTGATAACCCCCCGGCAAGCGAGGCTTTTCCGGGGTTCTCCTAACGGGGAAAGCCCCATGATACAATCTTTAGGGACAGCGACGAATTGATCCGCGTGCTGGGCATAGAGACGAGTTGTGACGAGACCGCCGCCAGCGTGGTGGCCATCGACGGCTACGCCGCGCCAAAAATCCTGTCCAACATCGTGCTCAGCCAGATCGAGGAGCATGCCGCTTTCGGCGGTGTCGTGCCGGAAATCGCCGCGCGTGCCCATGTCGAGGCGCTGGACGGCATCATCGAGGCGGCGCTTGCCGATTCGGGCACGGCGCTCGCCGATATCGACGCGATTGCCGCCACCGCCGGCCCCGGCCTGGTCGGCGGGCTGATCGTCGGGCTGATGACCGCCAAGGCGATCGCCGCTGCGGCGAACAAGCCGCTGATCGCCATCAACCACCTCGAAGGCCATGCGCTGACCGCAAGGCTGACCGACGGGCTCGACTTTCCCTATCTCTTGCTGCTGGTCTCCGGCGGCCATACGCAAATCGTCGCCGTGCGGGGCGTCGGCGACTACCAGCGCTGGGCCACTACCATCGACGACGCGCTCGGCGAAGCCTTCGACAAGACGGCCAAGATGCTTGGCCTGCCCTATCCCGGCGGGCCGAATGTCGAGAAAGCGGCACAGGCCGGCAATGCCTCGCGCTTTGCCTTTCCGCGACCGATGAAGGGCTCGGCCCAGCCCGACTTCTCCTTCTCCGGCCTCAAGACCGCCGTGCGCCAGGCGGCGAGCGCCATTGCGCCGCTGAGCGACCAGGACGTCGCCGACATCTGCGCCTCGTTCCAGGCAGCGGTGGCCGATGCGCTGGCCGACCGCGTTTCCCGCGCGCTAACGCGCTTTCACGAGACATTTCCCGGCACGAAAAACCCGGCCCTCGTCGTTGCCGGTGGTGTCGCCGCCAACCGCACGATCAAGATCATGCTGGAGCGGCTCTGTGCCGAGATCGGCTTCACCTTCATTGCACCACCGCTGAAGCTCTGCACCGACAATGCGGCGATGATCGCCTGGGCCGGTGTCGAGCGGCTGCGCGCCGGCATGGCGCATGAGAACGGCTTCGATTTCGTGCCGCGCTCGCGCTGGCCGCTGGATAGCATCTCGGCGCCGATGGTCGGCTCCGGCCGGCGCGGAGCCAAGGCATGAACGAGCGGGCAATGAGCGGCAACGACACCGCGCCAACCGGCTGGCGCGTTGCCGTGCTCGGCGGCGGGGCCTGGGGCACTGCCTTGGCCTTGGCCATGCTGCGCGCCGGGCATTTCGTCCGCCTTTACGCGCGCGACCCGGAGACCGTCGCCGCGATCGACCGCGGCGAAAATCCACGCTACCTGCCGGGCATCACGCTCCAGCCCGGCATCGTGGCGACGAGCAACATCCAGGCCGCGCTCGACGGTGCCGACTGCGTGCTGGCGGTGACGCCGGCCCAGTCGCTGCGGACTACGCTGGCGGCAGCGAAGGACCATATGCCGGCCGGTGTCCCGCTGGTTCTGTGTGCCAAGGGCATCGAAAGCGAGACCGGCGCCTTGCTGTCGGCGATCGTCGAAGAAATCCTGCCGCTAAATCCCGTTGCCGCTCTGTCGGGTCCGAGCTTCGCCACCGACGTCGCCCGCGGCCTGCCGACGGCCGTTGTGGTCGCTGCCCGCGACGAGGCATTGGCCGCCGATCTCGCCGCCCGCTTTTCCGCCGAAAACCTGCGCTGCTATTCGAACGACGACCTGATCGGCGTCGAGATCGGCGGCGCCTTGAAGAACGTCTTCGCCATTGCGGCGGGTGCCGTCACTGGCGCGGGTCTCGGTGCCAGCGCCCAGGCCGCCATGGTGACGCGCGGCTTTGTCGAGCTGCGCCGCATCGGCGCTGCCTTCGGCGCCAGGCCCGAAACGCTGATGGGGCTTTCCGGCCTTGGCGACCTGCTGCTGACCTGCTCGTCCACCCAGTCGCGCAATTTCGCCTATGGCCTGGCGCTCGGCCAAGGCAAGCCGCTTGCCGGATTGCCGCTCGCCGAAGGCGTGCCGACGGCGGCGATCGCTGCCCGCATCGCCACCGAGCGCAACATCGACGCGCCGATCATTGCCGCCGTCGCCGCCATACTGGAGGGTGCCATCACCGTCCGGCAGGCTGTGACGGCCTTGATGACCCGGCCGCTGAAGACCGAAACCAACGATTGATCCCCACGACTTTGAACGATCAGGAGAATAAAGATGCTGTTTGCTGTGATTTGCAAGGACAAGCCCGGAAGCCTGCAGGTGCGCCTCGACACGCGGCCCGAGCATATCGCCTTTCTCGAAGGGTTGAACGGCGACAAGAAGCTGGCCTTCGCCGGTCCGTTTCTTGACACCGAAGGCAAGCCCAATGGCAGCCTCGTGGTCGTCGAAGCGTCCGACCTGGCTGGCGCCCAGGCTCTTTCGGCGGCCGACCCCTACGCCAAGGCCGGGCTGTTCGAAAGCGTCGAAATCCGCCCGTGGAACTGGACGTTCAACAAGCCGGCGGCTAGTTAATCCCGGTCGCCCGCGCGACGCCTAGGAGGAGAAAGACATGAACTACTGGCTGTTCAAATCCGAGCCATTCAAGTTCTCCTTCGAGATGCTGAAGGCCAAGGGCAAGGCCGGCACGCAATGGGACGGCGTGCGCAACTACGCCGCGCGCAACAACATGAAGGCGATGCAGATCGGCGATCTCGGCTTCTTCTACCATTCCAACGAGGGGCTGAACGTCGTCGGTATCGCTGAAGTCTGCGCGCTTGCCCATCCCGACACCACGTCGGACGATCCGCGCTGGGAATGCGTCGACATCCGCGCCGTAAGGGATGTGCCGAACCCGCCGACGCTGGAACAGGTCAAGGCCAATCCGAAGCTTGCCGACATGGCGCTGGTGCGGCTCGGCCGGCTTTCCGTGCAGCCGGTGACGCCGGCCGAATGGAAGGAAGTCTGCCGCATGGGCGGCTTGACGCCGGCTCCGTGACGGCGCTGACGCCCAACAGCGCGAGGCAATTCATTCTCGACAACACGGCGCTGATGGCGCCGCCGCACGTCCCGGAGATCCTGCTTCATCTTGCCGACGAAGCGCATGATTTGTGGCAGCGGACCGAGGATGAGCTGGTCGAGATCGGCCTGCCGCCGCCTTTCTGGGCCTTTGCCTGGGCCGGCGGCCAGGGCCTTGCCCGCTATGTCCTGGACAATCCCGGCACGGTGCGGGGCAAGCGTGTGCTCGACTTCGCTTCCGGCTCCGGTCTTGTCGCCATCGCCGCCGCCAAGGCAGGTGCCGCCAAGGTGATCGCAACCGACATCGATCCGTTCTGTGCCACCGCGATCCGGCTCAACAGCGAGATCAACGGTGTCGGGACCGAATTCCTCGGCACGGATTGCATCGGCACCGATGCAGGTTGGGACGTGGTCCTGGCCGGTGATGTTTTCTACGACAAATCTTTCGCGGACCGGCTGATGCCATGGTTCGCAACGCTGAAGGCGCGCGGCGCCGAAATCCTCGTCGGCGATCCCGGACGGTCGTATCTGCCGAAGGCAGGGCTGGAGCCGCTTTCTGTGTATGAAGTGGCCGTCACGCGGGCGCTGGAGGATGCGCTGGTCAAGCGCACGACGGTCTGGCGGTTCGCTTGACGCGATCGCCGAACAGGCGTTCCATCACATACAGATCAGAGGGGGAGCTCATGGAATTTTCAGCAGTGAACTGGCTGGCGGTGGTCGCTGCCGCGATCGCCGCGTGGCTGTTCGGCGCCGCTTGGTACATGGGCCTGAGCAAGGCGTGGCTGAAGGCCGCCAAGCTCGATCCGGCGACGATGAAGAAATCGCCGCTGCCCTTTGTCATCAGCTTCATCGCCGAACTGGTCATGGCCACCATATTGGCCCTGGTCGTCGGCGCGATGACCGGCGGCGAGCCGACATGGATCGCCGGACTAGTCTTCGGCTTCGTGCTCTGGCTGGGTTTCGTCGCCACGACGCTCTCGGTCAACCATCGCTACGAGAATTTCGGCTGGGACCTGACCCTCATCGACGGCGGCCACTGGCTCGGCGTGCTGCTGATCATCGGCGCCGTGATCGGCTGGTTCGGCGCGGCGGCAAGCTGAATCAAAGGCAGTAGGGCAGTAGGGCAGTAAGGCAGTAGGGGAATAGGGGGCAGACGGCACCGACTGCTATCCCTACTGCCCTACTGCCCTACTGCCCTACTGCCCTACTGCCCTACTGCCCTACTGCCCTACTGCCCTACTGTCCTACTGCCCTTTGTCCGTGGTCCGCGTCTTGGCGACTTCCTCGAGCATCCATTCGCGAAAGGCGACGATGCGTGGATCGTCGGCGGTATTTTCGGGATAGACCAGGAAGTAGGCGAACTCGGGCGCCACCCGCAGGCCGAGTTCGAAAGGCTGCACCAGCCTGCCCTGGGAAAGGTCGTTCGCCACCATGGCGAAATCGGCGAGCGCAACGGCATTGCCGTCGAGCGCTGCCTGGACGGCATCCGTGGAGTTTCCGAACACGACGGTCCGGCTGTCGTCGAAATCAGTGATGCCGGCCGCCGCCATCCACATCCGCCAGTTCGGCCATGTCACGCCTTGCCGTGACCATTCGATATGCGCAAGCGTGTGGTTGAAGAGGTCGCGCGGCTCACGCAGCGGCGGACCGGACGTCAAGAGGCTCGGGCTGCACACCGGAATGAGGATGTTGTCGAACAGCCGGTGGGTGCGAAGACCCGGATATTTGCCGGCGCCGAAACGGATGCCGACATCGATGTCATCGAGTTCGAAATCCCGCACTTCATAGGCAATGTCGAATCGCAATTCGATATCGGGGTGATGCTTGCGAAAATCGTCGACGCGTCGCATCAGCCATTTTGACGCGAACTGCGCGTCGAGCGTTACCTTCAAAAGGGCGGTGCCGCGCGCCAGCTTTTGCGCCCGCGAAACGGCCCGGCCAAGCAGGTCGAGCGCGTCGGCCGAGGCGTCGAACAGCACCGTTCCCGCCTCGGTGAGCCGGATCGTGCGGCTGGTGCGTGTGAACAGCACCAGCCCGAGTTGATCCTCGATTTCCTTGATCTGATGGCTGACGGCGGCCGGCGTCAAGCCTAGCTCATCGGCCGCACGGGTGAAATTGAGGTGCCGGGCCGCTGCTTCCAGTGTCCTCAAGGCACGAGTCCCGGGTAGAAGACGAGCCATCCTATCCTCAAATAAAACTTGATGATCCAGAGAAAACTACTCGTTTCTCGCAGAGATTTCAATCTGGCATCATCCATCCATCGAAAGATCATCAAGCCGGATTTGATATCCGGGGAGAACGGAGCACACCATGTCCATCATCGTTTTGAATTCATCGACACCTCGCCCGGCCTGGCTGGGCGAAACTCTCGACTGGCTGCGTCACGCCCGGGCCGCGATACGCCTCGCCGGCCGCGACATTGCCTACCAGAACGTCGAGGATCTCTCCGATCGCCAACTGCGCGATATCGGCGGCGAGCGCCGTGACGTCGCTCGCGCAATGGACAGGGAGCTTGGCCGGCTGGGCCTGCTAGACATGGGCTGGCAGAGACCGCGAAGGTCAGGGAATAGGCAGTAGGAAATAGGCAGTAGAGGAAAATTTAAGTCAGCGCCGACAGGTAGCCTACTGCCTACTGCCTACTGCCTACTGCCTACTGCCTACTGCCTACTGCCTACTGCCTACTGCCTACTGCCTACTCCCCTACTATCTTACCACCCTCACCACCGTCCGGTCCGACAGCAGCGGCAGCAGCCGCGCCATGGTTTGCGCCGTGACAGCCACACAGCCTTGCGTCGGCGTGAAGCCGGGGCGCGCCAGATGGAAGAAGATGGCGCTGCCGCGCCCGCGCCGGCGCGGCGACAGGTTCCAGTCGAGCACAAGACAGGCATCGTAGAGCCGGTCGTCGCGCCGCATGCGTTCGTGGCTGGCGCCATAGGGTATCTTGACCGGCCTGTTGTAGTTGCGGTCGTCGGGCACTTCGCACCAGCCCAGATCGGGCCCGATCGGCGTCATCGCCAGACGGGTCCTGCGGCCGCTGGAGAACTGATCTCCCCGGAAATACCCCGACAGGATCCGCATCGCGGCCAGCGGCGTGGCGCCATCGCCTTCGCGCTTGCCGGCCGAGATGCCACCGCGCCCCAACGCACAGGCAAACACCGTTTTCCCGGCCTGCAACAGGCCCTGGCTTGGATGCCCAGGCCTCGCCCGCACGGTCAGCACACGCAGCCCTTTTCGCAAAATTGCGCCGGCTGCATTGCGATCATGTTTTTTCTTGTATGATCGTGCCACGGAACAAATCACTGTGAACGGCTGTTGCGCCGGTCAGCTTCCGCATAAACAGGCAGCGGTCAACTGAATTTTCTTTTCAAAACAACGGATTGATCCATGACTTCACGCACCATACTGATCGTCGACGATGATGATGACCTGCGCGGCACACTGGTCGAGCAATTATCCCTTTACGAGGAATTCGACGTGCTGCAGGAATCGACTGCGGCAAAAGGTGTCGCCGCAGCGCGCGGCGGCCTCATCGATCTGCTCATCATGGACGTCGGACTGCCCGACATGGATGGCCGCGAAGCGGTGAAGATCCTGCGCAAGGGCGGCTACAAGGCGCCCATCATCATGCTGACCGGCCACGACACCGATTCGGATACGATTCTTGGTCTCGAAGCCGGCGCCAACGACTATGTGACGAAGCCGTTCCGCTTTGCCGTGCTGCTGGCGCGCATTCGGGCGCAGCTGCGCCAGCATGAGCAGAGCGAGGACGCCACCTTCTCGGTCGGGCCTTATACTTTCAAGCCCAGCCAGAAACTGCTGCTCGACCCGCGCGGCGGCAAGGTGCGGCTGACGGAGAAGGAAGCCTCGATCATCAAATATCTTTATCGCGCCGACCAGAAGGTGGTGACGCGCGACGTGCTGCTCGAGGAAGTATGGGGCTACAATTCCGGTGTCACCACGCACACGCTGGAAACCCATGTCTATCGGCTGCGCCAGAAGATCGAGCGCGATCCTTCCAATGCGGAAATTCTTGTGACAGAAAGCGGCGGCTACAAGCTGGTTCCTTAAACATTTCATTATCCAATGAGCGGTCGGGCGGGGCCGCTTTCGGGTACGATCCAGTTGGAGGGTGGTTTGGATCGAACTCGCAGAGGAGGAGTCGGACTGTCGGTTCGGGGACATAGCTAGATGGCGCTGGATGACGACATCCGCGTCCTGTCCGCCGTGAGGCTCTTCGAGGGCTTCACGCAGGAACAATTGCGCCTGCTCGCCTTTGGCGCCGAGAACACCAGGCTGATTGCCAACCACAAGCTTTATCGCGAGGACGACGAGGCCGATTCCGCCTATATCGTCGTCAGTGGGCGCATCGTGCTCTACCGGGAGCAGGGTGGTGAACGCATCCCGATTGGCACGGCAGGCCCCGGCACGATCCTCAGCGAACTGGCGTTGATCGCCGACACCAACCGGTTGACCAGCGCCTCGGCCGAGATCGATTCGGAAGTGATGCGTCTCAGCCGCAAGATGTTCCGCCGCATCCTGGAGGAATATCCCGAGATCGCGGTCAAGCTCCACCAGCGCATCTCGGAGGAATTTCAGGCGATGATCCGCCGCATCGAGGAACTGGCGCCGCGCTTCTCCGGCTGAAGGCTGCCCGCCTGCGAAGCTGTTGTTTCGCGGCCAAAGGCGGAAGCGCGGCAGCGCTTTTCAACGACATTGGCCGCGATGAACTGATCGTGGCGCACTGCGGCCGGAGCGGGAATCGCTAATGGCTCGTTCATTCGGACGCCCGGATCCAGGGGCAAGGGTCCGTTGACAGGCATGAGGTGAAATCCTAAAGCACCTCGAAGGCGGCCGGCACAGCAGGCGCCATCACCACCAGGCTCCTGGGGGGAGCGAGCCATGCCGTCAGGGCGGTACGAGACGATTATCTTGTATTCCCGCAATGACGCGTTCGGCGACGGATTGATCCGGATTCCGGCTTTGCGCGCCGCCAGAACGGCATTCCCCGATAGTTTCATCGTCTACGGAACCACCCGGTCGTCGTCCCTTGAACATAGCCTCAATCGCCATGTCGGCCATTTGGTCGATGCGATCAATGTGCGGACGCCGCTGGCGCGCCTGGTCGCCGATCACCGCAAGGGCAAGGGGCGATTGGCCGTTGTCGATTTCCGCATCTCGGCGCGTTGGCTGCTTCAAACCTCGGCATCACTGCTCGGCCGCGGCATCGCCTATGAGGCAAACTTTCCGGCTTTCGCCCTTTCCTGGCGTCTGGGCCAAAGGCCTGAAGCACGACCCGGGCACAATGCCTGGCGCTACCACCGCCTCATCGAACGCCTTGCCGGCAAGCGGCTGCCTTTCGATCATCGGCTGGAGCCTGGCCCGGCCGCGCGAGCGGCGGCCAGGAGCCTTGCGGACGGCAAGCAGGCTCCGTTGATCGTTATCGCTGCGCACGGCAGCGCCAGCAAGCGCATGTCGGCGGATCAGGTTGCCGCGATCGCCGACAGCCTGATCGCCGACGGGGCGAACCTTCTCTATGTGAAAACCCCAGGCGATGGTCCCGATATGGCTGAACTGGCTCAGCGCGTGCCGAAGCTGCGGCTTGTCGATTCCGCCGCGATCGAAGGTGTCGATATCGGTGACATCTTGCTGGCGCTCGGCGAGTTTGCCGATCTTTACATCGGCGCCGAAGGCGGTACCGCACATCTCATGGCAACCGTGATGACGCCGATGGTTATCCTCAGTGGCGGCGCCAACATGGCCCGTTGGAGGCCGCTTTCGAACTGCGTGGACGTGATCGAATCCCGTCTTGCAAGTCCAACCGGTCTGGTCGCCAATGTGCCTGCGCCGACAATCATCGAAGCGGCGCAACGCATGCTGGCGACGCGCCGCCGCGACCATCCCCATCTGCCGGATCTTGCTGGCCTGTCAGCCCAGCAAATCGCGACAACGACATGCATGAAGACTTAAAGCGCGCCGTTTTAACTTGAATTCATTTGGTCGCGCTTCGAAGCGCGTTGAGATTCAGGTCGGCCATTTGCAGGCCAGCCTCACCTGAACATCGACGCCATGGTACAATGGGTTCGGTGGGGCGAAGCGCTGCAACCCTGGTGACCACCGGCACATGCAGGCGGAGTTCTCGGCGGCAGATCTGGCGGCTGTCGCATTTTGGTTCCAATGGAGTTCCTCTCAGTCCTCAATGAGAATAGCAAATGCCAGAGAACAACGCGCTGAACACCAAGCATGGCGGCGAATGGACGATAGCCTGGCGCTTGGTCATACTGGCGGCGACGGCGATTAACGTCGCGATGCTCTTAGCCGCTCTGTTCGTTGCGCAGATTCGTGGTCTGGACGCTTGGATCTTTTATCGAGATCCATCTGCGGTCGCCGAAGTCGGCTTCTATACAGGGTGGATTTCGTCCCTGGGTGCTTCACTGTGGATCGGCTCCGGCGCGGTGACCCTGTTTGCTGGCCTGCTCGCGCATCGATGGGATTGCACGTTTCTCGGCGGCCTTACCCTGTTCCTGGGGCTCGATGACCTGTTGTTGATCCATGAGGACGTGCTCCCCATGGTTGCGATACCAGAGATCGTTGCGATGATTGTCTACGCCGCCGCCGGGCTGTTCTGGTTTTTTCGGCTGCGACGGAAGACATTCGACGGCACGATCGTCTTTGTGGCCGCAGGTTTCCTGCTCGCGCTGTCGGCATCCATCGACCAACTCGGAGATCTGTTTCCCACCCCTGGTTCTGCGGCCGCCATCGCCGAAGACGTCGTCAAAGAGCTTGGCATCTTCCTTTGGGCGGCAGGTGCCGTTGGGTACGCGGCGATGGTGACACGATTGGGCCGTCCGTGGGTGGATCCAGCCGACTCCACCTCTGCCGACTGACTGCCGCACGCGGGCATTTTCGACCAGACTAGTCCAGATCGAACCGCGCGATGACAGGCACATGGTCCGACGGGCGCTCCCAGCCGCGCGCCGGACGCAGGATCTCGTAGCCGGAAAAGCTGGGCACCAGGTTCGGCGACGACCAGACGTGGTCGAGACGACGGCCGCGATTGGACAGCTCCCAATCCTGCGCGCGATAGCTCCACCAGGTGTAGAGCTTCTGCTCATGCGGCACGTTGAGCCGCATCAGGTCGACCCAGTCGCCGGCGCGGCGCATCGCCTCGAAATTTTCCGTCTCGATTGGCGTGTGGCTGACCACGTTGAGCAATTGCTTGTGCGACCAGACGTCATGTTCGAGCGGGGCGATGTTGAGGTCGCCGACCAGCACCGAGCCGGACACCTCGTCATGTTCTGCCCGGATGGCATTCATCTCGGCGACGAAGTCGAGCTTGTGCTTGAACTTCCTGTTGATGACAGGATCCGGTTCGTCGCCGCCCGCCGGAACGTAGAAATTGTGGAGCAGGATCGCCTTGCCGCCGGCCCGCACCGTCACCGAGAGGTGCCGGCTATCCTCGATTTCGCAAAAGCGTCGCTTTTCGACCAATTCGATCGGCCGCCGAGCCACGGTTGCTACGCCGTGGTAGCCCTTCTGGCCATGGAAGGCGATGTGCTCGTAGCCGAGCTTGCGGAAAGCCTTTTCGGGGAACAGCTCGTCGGGAACCTTGGTTTCCTGCAGGCACAGCACGTCGGGCGCATGCTCGACGAGCAGGCGCTCGACGATCGGCATGCGCAGGCGAACGGAGTTGATGTTCCAGGTGGCGATGGAAAAGGGCATTGGCAATCCAGGACAGCGTGCGACCGGCCAGAACCGATGGGCCCCGGCGGGGAAGACGCCTTTCGGCGGAGTCAGTCCGGGAAACTGCCAGCCGCAAGCCGCAAAGACAAGCCGGACCACGCCCGCTGAGGCGTGACCCGGCGCTTTCCACAGCTATTGGTGCGATTGGCCTAGCGCGCCTTGTTGGTGTTGAGCTCGCGGTTCGCCGTGTAGTCGATGGCGAAAGTATCCGGCGCGAAGCTGACGCCTTCCTTGGTGTTGAAGATCATCACCGTCGTGTCCTTGCCCTGCGCGTCGGTGATCGTCCACTGCCGCAAGTCGAAGGTTTTCGGATCGAACATCATGGTGATCTTCGAATTGCCGAACACCGATTTATCGGCGAGCTGGATGGTGGTGAGGTCATCCTCCTGCTTGACGCTTTTGACGCGGTCGCCGGAGAGATCGATCCTGTTGTCGAGCAGCAGCTTCAAGGGTGTCTTCGACAGCGGATAGAGATCGGACGTGTTGAGCCTCTTATTCAGGATGACCACCGACTGGCCGTCTGAAATCACCCGGAAGTTTGAAGAGCCGTCGTAGTTGAAGCGGATCTTGCCTGGCCGTTCGAGGAAGAACTTGCCGCCGGTCTGCTCGCCCTTGGGGCCGAACTGCACGAATTCGCCGCTCATCGATTTGACCGAGGAAAAGTGGTCGGCGATCTTCTGCGCAGCGGTCGGCACAGCCGCCTGCGCCGAAGCCAGCACCTGGAAGCCGGGCACCGCGTTGAAGGCTGCCGCCCCCGCAAACGCCAGGCCGAGGCCCAGCAACTGACGCCGGGATGGAGCAAATGTGCTGAGCGCTGAAAGATCGTTTTTCATGTCCGTCACTCTCATCTGATTCCTGAGTTGTTCTGTGCTTGGACCCCCAGTTAGGCTGAAATTTGGCGGGTCAGACGTCCCTTGGTCGCTTCAACGCCTTGAAAGGTTCAAGGTTGCCGGACCGGGATGTCACAAGGGTCGGCCTTTCTGGTCAGAACTTGTCCTCTTCGGTCGGCACCAGGATCTCGCGCTTGCCGGCATGGTTGGCCGGGCCGACGATACCTTCCTTTTCCATCTTCTCGATGATCGAGGCGGCGCGGTTATAGCCGATGCCCAGCCGGCGCTGGATATAGCTGGTCGAGGCCTTGCCATCGCGCAGCACCACGGAGACCGCCTGATCGTAGGGATCGTCGGAATCCTCGAAATTGCTGTTGCCGCCACCGGACCCACCCTTGCCCGACGGCTCGTCGTCGTCCTCGCCATCATCCTCGGTGATGGCGTCGAGATATTCCGGCACGCCCTGCAGCTTCAGATGCGCGACGATCTTCTCGACCTCTTCATCGGCGACGAACGGGCCGTGCACGCGCTGGATGCGGCCGCCGCCGGCCATGTAGAGCATGTCGCCCATGCCGAGCAGCTGCTCGGCGCCCTGCTCGCCCAGAATGGTGCGGCTGTCGATCTTCGACGTCACCTGGAAGGAGATGCGGGTCGGGAAATTGGCTTTGATGGTGCCGGTGATGACGTCGACCGACGGCCGCTGCGTTGCCATGATGACATGGATGCCGGCGGCGCGCGCCATCTGCGCCAGGCGCTGCACGGCACCTTCGATGTCCTTGCCGGCGACCATCATCAGGTCGGCCATCTCGTCGATGATGACGACGATATAGGGCATCGGCTCGAGATCGAGGTTCTCGGTCTCGTAGATCGCCTCGCCGGTCTGGCGGTCGAAGCCGGTCTGCACGGTGCGCGAGATCTTCTCGCCCTTCTTGTCCGCCTGGCTGACGCGGGCGTTGAAGCCGTCGATGTTGCGCACGCCGACCTTGGACATCTTGCGGTAGCGGTCCTCCATCTCGCGCACGGTCCATTTCAGCGCCACCACGGCCTTCTTCGGATCGGTGACGACGGGCGTGAGCAGATGCGGGATGCCGTCATAGACCGAAAGTTCCAGCATTTTCGGATCGATCATGATCAGCCGACATTCTTCCGGCTTCAGCCGGTAGAGCAGCGACAGGATCATGGTGTTGATGGCGACCGACTTGCCCGAGCCGGTGGTGCCGGCGACCAGCACGTGCGGCATCTTGGCGATGTCGACGATGACCGCCTCGCCATTGATGGTCTTGCCCAGCGCCAGCGCCAGCTTGGCCTTCGTCGTCTCGAAGTCACGGCTGGCCAGAATCTCTCTGAGATAGACGGTTTCGCGCTTGGCGTTCGGCAGTTCGATGCCGATGGCGTTGCGGCCGGGCACCACGGCGACGCGGCAGGCGATGGCGCTCATCGAGCGCGCAATGTCGTCGGACAGGCCGATGACGCGTGACGATTTGATGCCGGGCGCCGGTTCGAGCTCATAGAGTGTGACCACCGGACCGGGACGGACGGCGATGATCTCGCCCTTGACGCCGAAGTCCTCCAGCACGCCTTCGAGCAGGCGGGCGTTCTGTTCCAGCGCGTCCTTGGACAGGCTGGCGTCGCGCACCACGTTCTTCGGCTCGGAGAGGAAGTGGAGCGACGGCATTTCGAATTTTTCCGAGCCGATCAGCGATGTCTGCGCCTCGCGCTGGACGCGGGCGCCGGGCACGGGGCGCGCCGCCGGCGCCTCGACGCGGGTGGCTGCGTCGGAGCGGAACGGCTGCACCCTGGCGGTCGGCGCGCCGCGGCGTTGCACGACAGGTTCATCGTCGAAATCGGCATCCTCGCCCGCATTGTCGAAGCGGTCGTCGAAGATGTCGGCATCGTCGGGGTCGAGCGAGGCGCTGCGGTCATTGACCATGGCGGCGAAGAATTCGGGCTCGACGCGGGCGCGGCCATCCTGGCTCATCCGCTGCTCGGCAAACTCCGCCGATTCGACCCGTTCGGCGGCGCGCCGCCAGGCTGTGGAGCGCTGCTCCATCTCCGGCTCGTACTCGTCCCGCTCCTGCCTGCGGCGCAAGGCACGGCGGTGCATCCACGCGCGCAGCGACAGCCACCAATGGGTGATGGCGCCGAGCGCCAGGATACCCTCGTCGCCTTCGTCCTCGTCATTGTCGAACAAAAGGTCGTCCTCGCGCGGATCGGCGGCGGGCTCGTCCTCCATCACGGCGAAGCCGTTCTTGCGACCGATCAGCGCCGAACCATGGGCAAAGAGCCACAGCGCGGGTGCGGCCAGCAGGATGGCGATGATGCTGGCGATCAGCCCGGTCGGATAGCCGCCGATGACGACGCCGGGGATCTTCAGCACCATGTCGCCAAACACACCGCCGAGGCCGGTGGGCAGCGGCCAGGTCTTGGGCGGCACAACGCAGCCGACCATCGCAGCGGCCAGCAGCGCGAAGCCGAACCAGGACAGCCCGCGCTTGGGCAGCCTGTCGACGCCGCGCGCGGAAAACAGCAGGAAGCCCCAGATGACCGTCGGAACCAGGGCCGCGACGGCGGCGAGGCCGAAGAACTGCATGGCCAGGTCGGAGAACACGGCACCCGCATAGCCCATGGCATTGGTGACGGTGTTGTTCGTCGCGTGGGAAAAACTCGGATCGGCGACATTCCAGGTGGCAAGGCTGGCAACGCCAAAGGCGGCCAGCGCGAACAGGCCGACGCCGACCAGCCGCCCGACCTGACGCCGCGCGAACGCCTGGATGCCGTGCCCCGTATCGGCCAGCGCAAGCGGTGCTGAAGCCCCTGAACGCATGCTCTTCCCCGTCTGTCATGGACTTGCCGGGTGCGTGGCGCATTCCGGCAGATTCGGGCCTCAGACTATCGGTGGGAAGGTTAAGGGCGCATTAACTATAAGAGGTTGAGATGATCAAGCCTCGTTACCACTGGTTGAGCCGTTTGCTGCTCGAAGAATGGCGCCGAGTGTCGGCGAAGGGGGGTCGCCAATTTGGGTAAAGGCATGCAACCCGTCTTCCTTCGCGTGGCGGCACTGGCCTGGGCAGGGCTCAGTTTGCTGCTCGCTTTGCACTGGTTCGTCGAACTCGGCATGGTGGGCTTCCCGGACGGCTATGTGACGCCCTTCGCCAGAGCGACCGGTCCGCTGCTGCACATCCTCGCCACAGCCTGCCTCGGACAAGGCCTGTATTTTCTGTTCAGAGGTCTTTTCGGCAAGGGATTTGCAGTGCGAGGCCTCGGCCTGCGGGTTTTGATCGCCGCGGTCCTGACAGTGGCGCCTGTGCTGATCGTCAGGAATTGCCCGCATTCCCGGACATGCAGCAGCGCGTATGAAGCGCTGACGAACACCATGATGGACGACGGCGCCGGCGGATAGAGCTGCCGCCTGCCGAAACAATGGCGGACTGCCGGGCCCGCCATTGGTCGTTTGGAACAAAGATCGGGCCTCGGCCCGACCGGACAAATCAGTTGGCGCCGCCGAGCGCCTGCACATTGGCGCAGAATTCCGCATACGGCTTGCTCATCGCCGCATCCTGGCATTCCTTCTTCATCGCTTCCTGCTTTTCCATCGGCATGGCCATGAAAGCGGTCTTGAAATCCGCCATCGGCTTCATGGTCTTCATGCCGGAATCCGTGAAGAACGGCGCCATGTTGTCGGGCTCATCCAGAGCGCCGGCAAATGCAAAGCCGCTGACCATGGAAAGAGCGAGCGCTCCAAGGCAGATATTCTTGAGGTTCATGAAATGGTTTCCTTCCCTGTTGTTTGGCACGAGCGTCAGAACGACGATCGTCCCCCCAGTTCGGAACCAGAGCGGTCGTTGTTTCCTCAAAAAACCTGATCACATGAACGTGATTGCGCCAAGACGGGCATTGCCGGAATGACTTGCCAAAAAAAGAGGCCCGGATGCGATCCGGGCCTCAATGCGTGAACTCCTTTCGGGAGCATCACGACGGGATAGGAATTGCGGGGCGGCCAATGCCGTCCCGCACGGGCTTACGAGTGGTAGGCCGCTTCGCCATGCGAGGTGAGGTCGAGGCCTTCGCGCTCTGCGTCGGCTGTCGGACGCAGGCCGATGATCAGGTCGACGATCTTGTAGAGGATGGCGCTGCCGATACCCGACCACAGCAGGGTCACCAGGACACCCTTGGCCTGCGCCAGGAGCTGGGTGGCCGTGCCGGCATAGCCGGCAGCAAAGTCGGCCGTCGAATAGTCGACAATGCCGGCGCCACCGAGGGCAGGATTGACCAGGATGCCTGTGCCGAGCGCGCCGATGATGCCGCCGATGCAGTGGACGCCGAAGACATCAAGGCTGTCGTCGTAGTCGAACGTGTTCTTCACCACCGAGACGAAGAAGTAGCAGACGAAGGTGGCGACGATGCCGAGCACGATGGCGCCCATCGGGCCGGCAAAGCCGGCAGCGGGCGTGACGGCGACGAGGCCGGTCACCGCACCCGAAACAGCACCAAGCATGGAGGCTTTGCCGCGCAGCAGCGATTCAAGCACGATCCAGGTGACCGCCGCCGCCGCCGTGGCGACGAAGGTATTGATCATGGCCAGCACCGCATAGGCGTTCGCTTCAAGATTCGAACCGGCGTTGAAGCCAAACCAGCCGACCCACAGCAGCGAAGCACCGACCATGGTCAGCGTCATCGAGTGCGGCGCCATGAGATCCTTCTTGTAGCCGCTGCGCTTGCCGATCATGAGCGCGCCGACGAGGCCGGCAATGCCCGCATTGATGTGAACGACCGTGCCGCCGGCGAAGTCGATGGCGCCGAAGCTGAAGATGAGGCCCGTCGGATCGCTATAAGCGCTCGGGCCGCCCCAGAACCAGACCATATGAGCGATCGGGAAGTAGATGAAAGTGACCCACAGGATGACGAAAAGGATCAAAGCGGAGAATTTGACGCGTTCGGCGAAGGCGCCGACGATCAGAGCCGGCGTGATGCAGGCGAAGGTCATCTGGAAGACGACGAACACCAGTTCAGGAATGGCGACACCCTTGGTAAAGGTTTCCGACAGGGTCGTCACATCGACGCCGGAGAGAAACATCTTGGAAAGGCCGCCGACGAAGGCGTTGCCCGGGGTGAAGGCGAGGCTGTAGCCGTAGAAAACCCAGATGATCATGACCACGCTGGTGATGGTGAAGACCTGCATCAGCACTGACAGCATGTTCTTGCTGCGAACCAGGCCGCCGTAGAAAAGCGCAAGACCGGGAACCGTCATCAACAGCACCAGAACGGTGGAAACCATCATCCACGTGGTGTCGCCCTTGTCGACGGTGAAAGCTGGCGCTGCTGCGGCCGCGGCGGGAGCCGCTTCCTGCGCGAATGCGGCGACCGTGCCCAATGCTCCGAGCGCGAACGAGCCGAGCAGCGCGGAGCGCGCCGCTGACTTCAAGGTGGAAGGAATATTCATTGAACTCTCCATTGGAATACGTGATCGCCGCTCAGAGCGCGTCGGTGTCTGTTTCGCCGGTGCGGATGCGCACCGCCTGATCGATGCCGAAAACGAAGATCTTGCCGTCGCCGATCTGGCCGGTCTTGGCGGCGGCGGAGATGGCCTCGACAGCCTTGTCCACCATGTCGGAACTGACGGCGACTTCGATCTTGATCTTCGGCAGGAAGCTGACCGCGTATTCCGCCCCGCGATAGATCTCCGTATGCCCTTTCTGACGCCCGTAGCCTTTGACTTCGGTGACGGTCAGGCCCTGGATGCCGACGGCGGTAAGCGCTTCGCGTACCTCGTCGAGCTTGAACGGCTTGATGATTGCCATCACAATTTTCATAAGGTTTCACCCTTCGCTGTTGCGGTCCCCCGCGTTTGCACACCTTCACCGATCCTAAAAAGCCGGAGAGTGCCCACGAGGATTCAAGCTCCGTGCCAAGTGCCGAAGCAGGGTGTTAACCCGTTGTAAAAAAAGAGATTAGAGAGCACACCGACGCAACCTGCCCACAGCTGCAGCGATGCATCTGCCTAAAACTTAGGCAATTTTTGAAAAATGCCTACTCTGCAGGCGATCGCTTGAGCCGGATCAGCCCTTCCTGCGCAACCGAGGCGATCAGCGTGCCGTCGCGGGCAAACAGCGACCCGCGTGTAAAGCCGCGCGACCCCTGTGTCGACGGGCTGTCCTGCGTGTAGAGCATCCAGTCGTCGAGCGCATGGCTGCGATGGAACCACATGGCGTGGTCAATGCTCGCCGCCTGGATATCGCGATCGAAAATGGCGCGGCCATGCGCAAAGGTCGATGTGTCGAGCAGCGTCATGTCGGAAAGATAGGCGAGCACCGCCGCCTGGATGGCGCGGTCCGCCGGCACCGGACCTGTGGTGCGGATCCAGATATTCTGCTTCGGCTCCAGCTTTTCGCGGCTGGTGTAATGCTTCAGCATCACCGGCTTCATCTCGATCGGCCGGTCGCGCTCCCAGTAGCGTTTGATGCCATCGGGCACCGCCTCGGCGAATTTGCCCAGCAATTCGCGTTGCGACAGCAATGTGTCCGGCCCCGGAACGTCCTGCGGCATCGGCACCTGGTGCTCGAGACCGACCTCGTCCTGCTGGAACGAGGCTTCGAGCGAAAAGATCGCCTGGCCGTGCTGGACCGCCACCACGCGCCGCGTGGTGAAGGAGCCGCCGTCGCGAATACGGTCGACCTCGTAGACGATCGGCACCTTGGTGTCGCCGGGCCGCATGAAATAGCCGTGCAGCGAATGCACGTGCCGATCGGGATCCACTGTCCGCTGCGCCGCCACCAGCGCCTGGGCGATGGTCTGGCCGCCGAACACGCGCTGCCAGTCGAGCAAGGGGCTGCGACCACGATACAGATTGTGTTCCAGCTTCTCGAGGTCGAGAATGCCGAGAAGCTCGTCCATGGCTGCCGTCATATTTCGCGCCCTCGCCGCAGAAGTGTTATGGCGGTTTCCGACAGGACGGACAGGCAGTCAAGGGTGCAGGACCCGGCCGGCGCGCAGGAGCGAAGATGATGGAACGCAAGGCGGACACGAAAACCGGGCCAAACGCGAAAACAAGATCTGGGCTCGATGTCCTGGTCGCCGGCGCCGGCTATGTCGGCCTGGCCGCCGCCGTGTCGCTGAAGCAGGCGCGACCGGGTCTCGCCATCGCTCTCGTCGATGCCGCACCTGCTGGCGCCTGGCAAAGGGATGGCCGCGCCTCGGCCATTGCCGCCGCCGCCTGCCGCATGCTCGACCAGCTCGGCGTGTGGGCCGAGATCGTGCCCCAGGCGCAGGCGATCACCGAGATGATCATCACCGATTCGCGCACCGCCGATCCGGTGCGTCCGGTCTTTCTGACCTTCGACGGCGAAGTGGCGCCGGGCGAGCCCTTTGCGCATATGGTCGCCAACAGGGTGCTGAACGGCGCCTTGCGGGCCAGCGCCGAAAAGCTCGGCATCGACATCATCGAAGGCGTCGCCGTGCAGGGGTTCGAGACCAACGGCGCTGGCATCACAGTGCATCTCGCCGACGGCGCGACCCTGAAGGCCCGCCTGCTGGTCGCCGCCGACGGCGTCAACTCGAAGCTGCGCGACATGGCCGGCATCAAGACGGTGAAATGGGAATATGGCCAGTCGGGCATCGTCTGCACCGTGGCCCATGAACGCCCGCATAACGGTCGCGCCGAAGAGCATTTCCTGCCGGCCGGCCCCTTCGCCACATTGCCGCTCAAGCCCGGCGAGGACGGCACCAACCGCTCGTCGATCGTCTGGGTCGAGCGTACGCCCGATGCCGAAAAGCTGGTGGCCGGTGACGATCTCCTCTTCGAACACGAACTCGAACAGCGCTTTGGCCTGAAGCTTGGCGAAATCCGCGTTGCCGACAAGCCGCGCGCCTGGCCGCTCGGCCTGACCATTGCGCGCGCGTTCGTCGCACCCCGCATCGCGCTCGCCGGCGATGCCGCCCACGGCATCCACCCGATCGCCGGCCAGGGCCTCAATCTCGGCTTCAAGGATGTCGCGGCCCTTGCCGAGGTGATCGTCGAGGCCGACCGGCTCGGCCGGGACATCGGCGCGCTCGACGTGCTCGAGCGCTACCAGCAGTGGCGCCGCTTCGACACGGTGCAGATGGGTGTCACCACGGACGCGCTGAACCGGCTGTTTTCCAACGATATCGGCCCGCTGCGCACCGTCCGCGACATCGGCCTCGGTCTCGTCGAACGCATGCCGCGCCTGAAGGATTTTTTTATCCGGCAGGCGTCGGGACTGTCCGCCAGCACGCCGCGACTATTGAAGGGCGAGGCGATCTGATCGATTCAGCGCCCCCAACGTCGTCATCCTTGGGCGTAGCGACGCGAAGCGGAGCGAAGACCCAAGGATCCATGCCGCGACCTTGGCAGAAGAATGCAGCGGAGCAGAATTCTACACCGTGGTGACGCGTTTGAGTCGCGCATGGATCCCGGGGTCTGCGCCGCGTCGCTTCGCTCCTTGCTCCGCCCCAGGATGACGAAAGCGATGGCGTTTCCGCCAATCACCCAAGGTAGGCGCTCAGTTGACCTCGAAACCCAGCTTTTGCCGCAGCCGCAATATCCTCTGGTCGGATATCTCCAGGCGTTTCTCGCCGCCCTGGGCGGCGCGGTTGACCATCTGCAGCAGATCGTTTCGCTCGGCGACATCGAGACGTTCGCGCAGGAACGGCGCCAGCTTGTCGATGACAACGGTGGCGTCGTCGACTTGCGCCGCCGCCCATTTGGCATAGATCACCGCCTCGTCGGTCTTCTTCTTGTCGGCGATCTCGGAAATCACCGCGCGGATGACGGCCTCGCGCTGCGGCAGGATTGGCCCATCCTCGGAGACGATTGATGTGATCAGCGTAGCCGCCGCTACGACCGGATCATCGATCGCCGTCAGCGGCGACAGCGCCGCCTGCTTGCGCAGCTTCTTGCGGCGCACGGAGCCCTGTACCCGGCCAATGACATCGGCAACATCACGCGCGGCCTCGTTCATGGCCTTCATCCGGTACCACCAGAACGCCGCCGCGCCCATCACGCCAAGGATAGCAATCAGGAAAGGCATGTCGAAATCCCCAAGAACCCCGGCGACGATAGGAGAACTCTCGCCTTGCTTCAACACGCAAAAGTTGCGCACGGAACCGAAACCCGAACGCTCAGCCCGACGCCCTGGTTTTCGAAGCAGCCACAACGCTGGCAGGGCTCTATGATCCCGGTATGTCGTAGATGGCCCGGACCTCGATCGTGCCGAGTTCGGCCAGTGGAATACCAGCGGCAATGTCCAGCGCCGCTTCGAGATCTCCGGCCTCGATCATGACGAAACCAAGCAATTGCTCCTTGGTCTCGGCGAACGGCCCGTCGATAACCAGCCGCTTGCCCTGACGCCGCCGCACGGTTTTGGCCGTTTTCACCGATTGCAGCGCCTGCGCGACGATCAGCAGGCCGCTCTCCTCCAGCGCCCGGTCGTAGGCCAGCGAATCGGCGTCGAGATTGGCCGACTTTGCCGGGGTCAGCGCGTGAAGATCCTTTTCCTCACCATAAACCAGGCAGACATATTTCATTTCCAGCCCCCTTGCCGCTGTGAACCATAGGATGCGCCGACGAGGACATCGGTGTTGCCACTGACCGCCGCCGCATGATCGAGAAGGCATGCCGCGATGCCGATGACGGCAACCGCCGCCAGAAGCCGGCCAAAGCCGGATGCCGGCGGATGCAGCCAGAAGTCTTCTTCTCGTCGCCCGGCCCCGCAGCCTGCACCTTTCCACGATGCCAAAAACATATTGTCCATGTGAACCTCCATCCGGCCACAAATCCGTGGTGGCCATCCGCAGGACGGGCGAAGCAGATCAAAGTCGACATTTCTGCCCGGCATTTTTCGGAAAAATCTGGCCACGGTGCAGGCACCGTGCGGTGGTTCAAAGAGCGCAGTGGCCTTCGCGTCCGAGCGCGCTATAGTTGACCGGACGCCGGCTCGGCCTCGACAACGAACCCCAACCACGACAACCAAGGAGGAATTCATGGACCGCACCGCAAACGCCGTCTGGAAAGGCAATCTGAAAGAGGGCACGGGCACGCTCGACACCCAGAGCGGAACCTTGAAGGGCACGCCCTATTCGTTCAAGGCGCGCTTCGAGGACGAGAGCGGCAAATCCGGCACCAACCCGGAAGAACTGATCGCCGCGGCGCATGCGGGCTGCTTTGCCATGCAGTTCTCGCATTTCCTGGCCGAGAACGGCACGCCTGCCACCGAACTCGACGCCAAGGCCGTGGTGACGCTGGTTCCAGGCACCGGGATCACCGGCAGCGCCCTCACCGTGGTCGGCAAGGTGCCCGGCATCGATGCGGCGAAATTCACCGAGCTGGCCGAGAAGGCCAAGGCCGGATGCCCGGTCTCGAAGGCGCTCGGCGCCATAAACGTATCGCTTGATGCCCGGCTCGGCTGAAAGCGCTGCATCCGTGTAAGACCCGGCGCGAACGCCCAGGCGCGCGCCGGCCTATGCTCCCAGCGCGTCCAGGCGAGCGCGCAGTGCGGCGACTTCCTGCTCCAACGCCTCCAACCGCGCCTCCAGGTCGGAAGCAGGCAGGGCCGATGCACTTCGCTGCACCGAAAGGGCGGCAACGTCCACCGGGCCGCTGAGGAGATGAACGTAGCGGTCCTCGCGCTGGCCTGGTCCGCGCGGGATTTCCTGGATGAGTGGCGGCCGACGTCCGATCAGCATGTCGAGTTCGGCGCGCAGATCTTCGATCGACGGGAACCGCGCCATGCGCTCGCCGCGCGCCAGCAGTTCATGGGCCGTCTGCGGCCCGCGCAGCAACAGCAGGCCGATCAAAGCGGTCTGCGGCGTGGTCAGCGAGAAGCGCTGCGCCATCTGGTGCTCGTAGCGCTCGACGCGCGAGCCGAACATCTGCCGCACCAGCCCCTTTTGTTCAAGCAGCTTCAGCCCCCGGTGCACCTCGGTCTGCTCCAGTGCCATCACCGGCTCGCGCGCCGTCTTCTGGTTAGCGGCGGCCAGTGCCGCGTTGAGCGTCAGCGGATAGACATCCGGCGTCAGCTCTTTCTTCTCGATCAGGCAGCCGAGGATCCGGGCTTCGCTGGGAGAGAGGATGGGAAGATCGTCGCTCATTGGACTAAAATCCTTTCTGAGGCCGGCGGGACAGCGCCCCCCTCTGTCCTGCCGGACATCTCCCCCACGTGGGGGGGAGATCGCCAGCTTCGCCGAGCGCGCGTCATCCTTCAACCTTTGAGATTGGCTAAAGCCGCGATGACAGCCAATCTCCCCCCACGTGGGGGAGATGTCCGGCAGGACAGAGGGGGGCCGCTACGGATCGCTACATCCGAGGTTTGCAGCAAATCCGCTCCGCCTAGACCCGTCT
>NZ_JBVVQX010000005.1:0-153802 GCF_055811675.1 Mesorhizobium sp. WSM4808 | reverse complement strand
CCGGCAGGACAGAGGGGGGCCGCTACGGATCGCTACATCCGAGGTTTGCAGCAAATCCGCTCCGCCTAGACCCGTCTCTCCACCATCATCTTCTTGATCTCGGCGATCGCCTTGGCCGGGTTGAGGCCTTTCGGGCAGGTCTGCGCGCAGTTCATGATGGTGTGGCAGCGATAGAGCCGGAACGGGTCTTCGAGGTTGTCGAGCCGCTCACCGGTGGCCTCGTCGCGGCTATCGATCAGCCAGCGATAGGCCTGCAGAAGCGTTGCCGGGCCGAGATAGCGGTCGCCGTTCCACCAGTAGCTCGGGCACGAGGTCGAGCAGCAGGCGCACAATATGCATTCGTAGAGCCCGTCGAGTTTCTCGCGGTCCTCGTGGCTCTGCAGCCACTCCTTGGCCGGCTCCGGCGATACCGTCTTCAGCCAGGGCTGGATCGACGCGTGCTGGGCATAGAAATTGGTGAGGTCGGGCACAAGATCCTTGACCACCTGCATATGCGGCAGCGGGTAGACTTTTACCGCGCCGGAAATGTCGTCGCAGCCCTTGGTGCAGGCGAGCGTGTTGGAACCGTCGATGTTCATGGCGCAGGAGCCGCAAATGCCTTCGCGGCAGGAACGCCGCAAGGTCAGCGTCGGGTCGATCTTGTTCTTGATCCACAGCAGCGCGTCGAGCACCATCGGGCCGCAATCGTCCATGTCGACGAAATAGGTGTCGATGCGCGGGTTCTCGTCATCGTCCGGCGACCAGCGATAGATGCGGTATTCCCGCAGATTGGTGGCGCCCTCCGGCTTCGGCCAGGTCTTGCCCTGCTGGATCTTCGAGTTCTTGGGGAGCGTGAGTTCAACCATGTTCGATCCTCAATACACCCGGGCCTTGGGCGCGATCTTGGCGAGGCTGATGCCGCCGTCCTTTTCAGCCAACTGCGGCTCGGTGTGCACCGGCCGGTAGGAGAGCGTCACCTTGCCGTCTTCGCTCAGCCTGGCCAGCGTGTGCTTGCGCCAGACCGCGTCGTCGCGCGCCGAAAAGTCCTCGCGTGCGTGTGCGCCGCGGCTCTCCTTGCGCGCCTCGGCGCTGTAGACCGTGGTGATGGCATTGGCCATCAGGTTTTCCAGCTCCAGCGTCTCGACCAGATCGGAGTTCCAGATCATCGAGCGGTCGGACACTTTGATGTCCTTCAACTCGCCCCAGATCTGCGAAACGCGCTTGCAGCCGCTTTCGAGGGACTCCTGCGTGCGGAATACGGCCGCGTCTTCCTGCATCGCCTTCTGCATCTTTTCACGCAAGCTGGCCGTCGGCGTCGAGCCATTGGCGTGGCGCAGCCGGTCGAAGCGGTCCATGATCTTTTCGACCGAGGCTTCGTTGGGCGAAGGGATCGCCGACTTGCGGTCGATGACCTGGCCGGCGCGGATCGCGGCCGCGCGGCCGAACACCACAAGATCGATCAGCGAATTCGAACCGAGCCGATTGGCACCATGCACTGAGGCGCAGCCGGCTTCGCCGACAGCCATCAATCCGGGCGACACCTGGTCTGGATTGAGCGCCGTCGGATTGAGCACCTCGCCCCAGTAATTGGTCGGCACGCCGCCCATATTGTAGTGGACCGTGGGCAGCACCGGAATCGGCTCCTTGGTCAGGTCGACACCGGCAAAGATCTTGGCCGATTCCGAAATGCCCGGCAGCCGCTCATGCAGGACGGCGGGATCGAGATGGTCGAGATGCAGGAAGATGTGGTCCTTGTTCTTGCCGACGCCGCGACCCTCGCGGATTTCCAGCGTCATGCAGCGCGAGACAACGTCGCGCGAGGCAAGGTCCTTGGCTGACGGCGCATAGCGCTCCATGAAGCGCTCACCCTCGGAATTGACGAGATAGCCACCCTCGCCGCGCGCACCCTCGGTGATCAGGCAGCCGGCGCCATAGATGCCGGTCGGGTGGAATTGCACGAACTCCATGTCCTGCAGCGGAAAGCCGGCACGCGCGGCCATGCCGCCGCCGTCGC
This sequence comes from Mesorhizobium sp. WSM4808, assembly GCF_055811675.1. Classification (NCBI taxonomy): domain Bacteria; kingdom Pseudomonadati; phylum Pseudomonadota; class Alphaproteobacteria; order Hyphomicrobiales; family Phyllobacteriaceae; genus Mesorhizobium; species Mesorhizobium sp. WSM4808. Next base: position 151,809 of record NZ_JBVVQX010000005.1, on the reverse strand, counting down.
CGGTGCAGGTGTGCGCCGAGGTGGCCGAAAAATAGGTGCGTCCATAGCCGCCGGTCGCCAGCACCACCATCTTGGCCGAGAAGCGGTGGATGGTGCCGTCATCCAGGTTCCAGGCAAGAACGCCGGTGCAGGTGCCGTCCGGCTCCATGATCAGGTCGAGCGCGAAATACTCGATGAAGAACTGCGCGTTGTTCTTCAGCGACTGGCCGTACAGCGTGTGCAGGATGGCATGGCCGGTGCGGTCGGCGGCGGCACAGGTGCGCTGCACCGGCGGGCCTTCGCCATAGTTCATCATGTGGCCGCCGAACGGCCGCTGGTAGATCTTGCCCTCTTCGGTGCGCGAAAACGGCACGCCGTAATGTTCGAGCTCGTAGACCGCGGCCGGCGCTTCGCGCACCAGATATTCCATGGCGTCGACATCGCCCAGCCAGTCCGAGCCCTTGACGGTGTCGTACATGTGCCACTGCCAGGAATCGGGACCCATGTTGGACAGCGAGGCGGCAATGCCGCCTTGCGCCGCCACCGTGTGCGAGCGGGTCGGGAACACCTTGCTGATGCAGGCGGTGCGCAGGCCCTGTTCGGCCATGCCGAGCGTGGCGCGCAGGCCGGCGCCGCCGGCGCCAACGACCACCACGTCGAACTTGTGGTCGACAAAGGTATAGCCTGCCGTGTTGGCTTGTTTCGCGTCCTTGGCCAACTCAGCCTCCGAATGCCAGCTTGAGCAGGGCGAAGATCGAGGCGACGCCGACCGCTATGGTGAAAAATGTATTGAGCGCGATCAGCGCCAGCTTCATGCCTTCGCCATGCACGTAATCCTCGATGATCACCTGCATGCCGAGCCGCATATGGGTAAGCCCGGAAATGAGCACCAGGGCCATCACCAGCGCGACGAACGGGTTGGCAAGAGCTGCCCGCACATGTGCGTAGTCGGCGCCGTTGAGCGCGATCAGGAAGCCGACGAAGAACAGGATCAGCGGGATGTTGGCGATCGCGGTCAGGCGCTGGCGCCAGAAATGCCCGGTGCCCTCGCGGGCGGAGCCGAGGCCGCGGACCTTCGCCAGCGGCGTGCGCATGTCGGTGTTTTTGCCGCTCATGGTCAGGCTCCCCGCGCCATATAGCCGGCGATCCAGATCAGCAGCGTGAGCAGGATCGAGCCGGCCAGCGTCGCCCAGGCGATCTTCGAGGCGGTATGCTTCTCGAGGCCGGCGCCGGTGTCCCAGACCAGATGGCGCACGCCACCCAGCATATGGTGCATCAGCGCCCAGGTGTAGCCGAACAGGATGAGCCGGCCGAGCCAGGTGCCGAAGGCCCAATTGGCCCAATCGAAGGTCGCCTGCGAGCTTGCCGCCGCCATCAGCCACAGGGCGACCAGCAGCGTGCCGAAATACAGCGCGCCACCGGTGATGCGGTGAATGATCGACATCGTCATGGTGATCGGCGGCCGGTACACGGTGAGGTGCGGCGAAATCGGCCGTTCACGTCTGGCAAATTCGCGGGTGGCTGGTGATTTGCTCATGGCTCCCCCAGTTCGGCGTCTCTCTGGAGCCTCAGGTGGAAATGCGGCATTGCCGCTTCCGGTTGCGACTTCGGACAGCCGGTTTCTAATGCTCTTTTTGCACCGCGTCAAAGCCAGAAAACCGTTTCGAAAACGTAATTTAGTCTGACTAAAAGGCCGGCCTAGGCTTCAATCGATTAGGCCGGGAGGCCCGAAGCCGGCTCGATATCGCTGCAGTGCAACATGTCTGGCCCAAGGGCCCAGCGGTGTTGAGATTAGCCCTAGCGGTTGCAGGTCTGCGGCGTCGACCCCTTCTTCATCACCAGCGCCTCGCGTCCGTCGATCACGATTGCGTCATGCGTGGCCGCCTGGTAGCGGCTGCTCTGGTTGGCGGGCGACGCCGCAAACTCCTCGGTCGCGCCATCGGACCCGACCACACGCAACGACGTGCCTAGATTTTGGATGGAGATCATACCGTTGTTGCCGCATCTGTAAGTGGCCGTGCCTATGCCGGATCGCGGCGCGGTAAGGTTGGTGATGATCTTGGTTGCAGCTGCCGGAGGCGCCGCGGCTGCGACGGACTGCTGAGCCGGCGCAGGTGAGACGACGACGGTATTGGCCGCCTTCGGCCCACCGTCCTGTGGCACACAGCCAGCGACGACCCCGAGCAACGGGAAAACGGACGCCCAAATCGGCCGGCGTAGCGCCATATGCTGTCCTCCCGCGCGGCAAACCAGCCGCGATGCTTTGCCAAGATCAAGGTCATCCCGACGCCGAGACGGACACCAGCCGCGATGGTGCGGCCAAGCATGGCCGAATGATGACCACCGGGTTTTCCATCCAGTCGGATATTAACGGATATTAACCATGTTTACCGAGACATCGCCGCCAAACGCGCCGGCCTCTTAACAAAGGTTAAGAAAACGTTAATTTCTGATTCGAGGAGGCTTTCCCTCAAGACACGGAGGACGCCATGCGTTCGAATTCAGGCAGATCGCGCCTTGCGGCGCTCATCGTGGCGGCATCGGTCGTTGCCCTTGCAGCGCCAGCGCTCGCCGGCGCCCGGCATCAGGATCGCGTCTACGCGGATTCCTTCGGCAATCTCGTTATCGACAGCGCCGCCGGCTACAAGCGTATCATCGTCGGCGAAGGCAAGCTGGCCAAGCAGCTATCCGACTACACCAGCGCCGGCCAGCCCAAGGTGATCTACGAGAACGAAGCCGACGAAATCAGCGGATACAGCGATTGCTACCGGCCGCCTGTGCTGGTGAAGGGCCGCTCCTATATGTACGGTCTCTCCGACGGCGAGATGCCCGAACTCAGCCCCTGCCGCTAGCCTCGATACCGGCTGACGACCAGTTGCCAGCCGGTCCGGCGGAGACGCGCACACAATCGCGCCCGGCATTCTTCGCCTGATAGAGCGCCTGGTCGGCGCGCCGCATCAGATCGGCAAAGTCTTCGCTCGGATGAAGTTCGGCGACGCCGAAGCTCGCGGTGCAGCGGTTGTCAGCCGGCAGCCCGTCGATGGGCAGCCCGCCAAAGGCGCTGCGCGTCCCCTCGGCGAACAGCCGCGCCGCGGCAAGGTTGGTTCCCGGCAGGATGATGGCGAACTCCTCGCCGCCAATGCGACCCGCAACGTGATGCGCGGCTGCAGCTTCGCGCAGGAAGCCTGCAAAAGTCTCGATCACCCGGTCGCCTGACGCATGGCCGAAGCTGTCGTTGACGCTCTTGAAATGATCGAGATCGGCGATGACCAGCGCGACCGGCACGCCTTGCCGCATCGCGCCAAGCACCGCCAGCTCGGCATGCCGGGTGAAGCCGCCGCGGTTGAGCAGGCGCGACAGCGTGTCCGTTTCCGATTTCGACGTCACTTCGGCGAGCACGTCGCGAACCAGGATGGCCAGCATCAGCAGCGCCAGCGCCAGCGCAAAGACAGTGCCGAGCGATTGCGACACCAGCGCGTAGTTGCTTTGCAGATAGGCCTGCGGATTGGCGCCCCAGCCGCCAAGCGCATGCGCGATGAACGGTTTGGAGGCAAACTGCAGACCGCTCGCCGCCAGCACCGCCATCAACATGCGATCGAGACGGGCAAGCTTTTGCCTCGATGACCAGACAATGGCCAGCCCGACAAACTGCATGACCGCATAGGGAAGCTGGTAAGCCATGATGCGGATCAGCGATTGGCGGGGCAGATCCTGCACGAAATACACAGCTATGGTGGTGGTCAACAGGAACAACAGCATCGGCTTCCAGGGCAGTGCCACGCCGTATTTGCGGGCAAGCCCGCCATTGAACGCAATGGTGGCGGCAAGGAAAACCGCGAAGGCGGCCACGACCGGGAGCCGCGCGTCGGTGAAAGCGGGAATGGAGAATTCGATGGCCGAATAGGCCATGCCCAGCAGATAGCCAAATGCCAGCCAGCGCGCCGGCGCGCGGCCGACATCGTGGAAGGCGACCGCCATGAAGGATGCCGCCAGCAGGCCGGCAACCGACAGATTGATCAACAGGATGAAGTTGGCGCCGCTCATGTTCTCCCGCACCCGCGCCGACAGCTAATCATCGACGGGCGAAGAAGACGTTAACGCCGTCCCGTCCGGGCAGATTCAGCCGGTCTTGAGCGGCTCCGGCAGGAACGCCGTTTCCGGCCGCTCATAGGACAGGCGTACACTGTCGCGGCCGTTCTTCTTGGCTTTGTAGAGCGCATCGTCGGCACGGCGCATCAGCGGCTCCAGCGCCTCGCCACCGCTGCGGGCCGCCACGCCGAAGCTTGCCGTCACCCTCGTTCCCTGGGGAAGTCCGTCGACATGGCCGGCCGAATAGACGGTGCGCACCGCCTCGGCGAACAGCCGGGCCGCGGCAAGATCGCTGAGTGGCAGCAGCACCGCGAATTCCTCGCCGCCGATACGCCCGGCAACACCGCGCGCGCCGGCCGCCGACCGAAGCTTGGCGGCGAAGTCGGCGATCACCCGATCGCCCGCGCCATGTCCATGCACATCGTTGAGCGCCTTGAAGTGATCGAGGTCGGCCAACACCAGCGCGACCGGGAACCGGGCCGAGGCGCAGTGCTGCAAGAGCCGCATGCCGCGTTCCTCGAAGCCACGCCGGTTGAGCAGGCCCGACAGGGGGTCGGTATAGGTCTCGGTCTTCAATGCCTTCAACACGTCGAGTGCCGCGGCGGAAAACAGGCACAACGCAATGAGCAGCGAGAGCAGCGCGTGCGACAGCAGCGCCGTCGTCCAGTAGGACGAGCCATAGAACCCGTTATAGCTGGCGAAGGGCCCATGCGCGATGACGACGGCAAGGGTGCGCACGAAGAAATTGACGCCCGACAGCAGCGACAGCACGAACAGGATTTTTTCGGTCGGGCCGTTGTTGCGCACCGGGCGCAGTTCGGCAGCAACCAGAAGGCTGATGCCGCCGAATGCGAAATTCATCGCCAGGATGCGCCAGGTGAGATCCGGCGCGACGAACAGGAACCAGCACAACGACGCCAGGCCGCCGCCGGCCAGCACGGCGATCCCCACATAGGGCACCTTGCGGCCATAGCGGTGGATGACAGCGCTGGCCAGGCAGCACGCGGCGATGGTGAAGCAGATGTTCGACGTAAGCTTGGTCAGCGGCATCCCGATGGGCAAGGTGAAATACTGCAGCAGGAAGCCAGCCGCCGAGAGACTGTAGCTGATCGCCAAAACGGCCAGATAGGGGCGGTGGCGCTGATAGGACCATAGCACAAGGAAGGCCGCGCCGAGCGCCAGCGCGATCGTCGGGTTGAGCAGCGCAATGAGCAGACCCGTGTCCAACCGACTGTGACTTCCCCTGGCTTACGTCAGGGAAGAGCTTAGAGGGCAAGCCCAAACAAGCGGTTAAGCGAAAGCGGTAAGCAGGACCGCCGTCTCAAAATAATGTCAGGGAACCGCAGTCCCCAGTCAGCGTTCCTCCGTTCACAATCTGGAGCGACCCATGGCCGACACAATCACACTGACCGACCACGATGCGATCCGCTCATGGGCTGCCGGGCGCGCCGGCTTTCCCGCAATCGTCGACATATCGCCCGAAGCGGGGACGCAGCCCATGTTGAGGCTGGTCTTCGGCCAGCACGCCTATCAGGATCAGGACCAGCCTGAACGGCCGCTCAATGCGGGAGGCTATGAACTCGTCGAATGGGACGAATGGTTCAAGCTCTTCGAGGAACAACAGCTTGCGCTTGTGGTCGCGGCCGAACAGCCGGGACGCCGCGAGGAGTTCCACGAGCTCGTCCGCCGCGACGGAAAGAGCTGACCCGAGCCGGGCGCGGCTCGGGTTCTGTTCAAATCCGGGTTACTTCCACTCGCGGATGTCGACGAAGTGGCCGGCGATCGCCGCCGCGGCCGCCATCGCCGGCGACACGAGATGGGTGCGGCCCTTGAAGCCTTGCCGGCCCTCGAAATTGCGGTTCGAGGTCGAGGCGCAGCGTTCATGCGGCTTCAGCCGGTCGTCGTTCATGGCCAGGCACATCGAACAGCCCGGCTCGCGCCAGTCGAAACCGGCGGCGACAAAGATCTTGTCGAGCCCTTCGGCTTCCGCCTGTTCCTTGACCAGGCCGGAGCCGGGCACGATCATCGCATCGACATGCGGGCTGACCGTCTTGCCTTCGACCACCTTGGCGACGGCGCGCAGATCCTCGATGCGGCCGTTGGTGCAGGAGCCGATGAAGACGCGGTCGAGCGTGATGTCGGTGATCTTGGTGCCCGGCGTCAGACCCATATAGTCGAGCGCGCGCTGCTTGGAGGTGCGCTTGTTTTCATCGGCGATGTCGGCCGGGTTCGGAACGATGCCTTGCACCGACACGACATCCTCGGGCGACGAGCCCCAGGAGACGATCGGCGGCAGCTTGGCCGCGTCGAGCACGATCACCTTGTCGAAATGCGCGCCTTCGTCGGACTGCAGCGTCTTCCAGTATTCGAGTGCCGCATCCCAGGACGCGCCCTTCGGCGCGCGCGGCTTGTCCTTGACATAGGCGAAGGTCGTCTCGTCGGCGGCGATCAGGCCGGCGCGCGCGCCGCCTTCGATCGACATGTTGCAGATCGTCATGCGGCCTTCCATCGACAGCGCACGGATCGCCTCGCCGGCATATTCGATGACATAGCCGGTGCCGCCGGCAGTGCCGATCTCGCCGATAATGGCCAGGATGATGTCCTTGGCGGTGACGCCTTCCGGCAACTGGCCGTCGACACGCACCAGCATGTTCTTGGCCTTGCGCTGGATCAGCGTCTGTGTCGCCAGAACATGCTCGACCTCGGATGTGCCGATGCCGTGCGCCAGCGCACCGAAAGCGCCGTGCGTCGAGGTGTGGCTGTCGCCGCAGACGATGGTCATGCCGGGCAGTGTAAAGCCTTGCTCGGGACCGATGATGTGGACGATACCCTGGCGGATATCGTTCTCGGAATAATATTCGACGCCGAAATCCCTGGCGTTCGTGGCCAACGCCTCGACCTGGATGCGGCTTTCCTCGTTCTTGATGCCGAACTTGCGCTCGGGCGAGGTCGAGACATTGTGATCGACCACGGCCAGCGTCTTTTCCGGATGCCGGACTTTACGGCCGGTCATGCGCAGGCCTTCGAAGGCCTGCGGGCTGGTCACTTCATGGACCAGGTGGCGGTCGATGTAGAGCAGGCAGGTGCCGTCGTCCTGGCGATCGACGACATGGTCGTCGAAAATCTTGTCGTAGAGGGTGCGCGGTGCGCTCATGTGCGTAAATCCGTCGATATGAGAATGGGAAAGAGCAGGTACCGGACCTCAGGCCCGGCGAAAGGGACCCGAACAGGTCGGCCTAGGGTAGTCGGCTGGTCAGCGCCCCGGACACGCGCGCGGAAAAACGCGACGGCAGGCGTTTCCTGTCCTGCAGCACGAACCCCTTGTAGGCCGGATCGCCAAAAAGCTCTTCCATGGCGTGGCTCATACCAATGTTTTGGGTTTTCGGCAATTGCGGCGTTCAGCGCCTTTACCTTCTCCCGCAAGGGGAGAAGGTAAGTGGAGTCACAACACTTCAAACACAAACGTCTTCACCAGCGCGTCAGGCTCGGCGATCGCATAGCAGCGGAACCACGGGCTTTCCTCGATCGGCCGCCATTTCCCAGCTAGCTCCAGCTCATCGAACACCGCCTGGAAGCCGCCGCTCTCAAACACCTGGTCGCGCACGGTGAAGATGGCATGGCCGCCCTTGCGGGTGATGCGCACCAGCTCGTGCAGGCCCGACGCCGGCGCATGGCTGATGGTGAACACGCCGGTCGAGAAGAAGGCCCGAAAATACTTGTCAGGCCATGGCAGCGTTTCGCCCAGCATTGCCTGCTTCAGGTCGCTGTAGGCATTGCGGCTGCCGGCGATCTTCAGCATATCGTGCGAGAGGTCGAGCCCCGCAATGTCGCGGTAACCGAGCGCCTTCAGCGAGGGTCCCGACAGGCCAGTGCCGCAGCCGGCATCGAGCAAGGGACCATCGCCCGCCGGCACATGACGCGCCACCCAGGCGGTGATCAGGAAAGGCAGGAGGTAGCCGAGCGAGGCGGTCTCGCTGTCATAGGTCGCAGCCCACGCGGCATAGGCCTCCTCAAGCGCTTCCGGCGTGTCGGCCGTATAGACGGAATCCAGCGCCGCATTGGCTTTGTCGACGATCATGGGGACCTCCTCAAGGGAATGCTCGGGGATCGTAGCGCTGCCTTGGCCGAAAAACTATTCCTCGTGCTGGCGGCGCAGCCGCCGCTCCAGCGCCCTGAGCGCCAGCGACAGGCCGACGGTCAGGATGAGATAGATGTAGGCCGTTATCGAATAGGTCTCGAAGAAGCGAAAGGAGCCGGCGGCGTAGACCTTGCCCATCTGCGTGATGTCGGCAACGCCGAGCACCGAGACCAGCGAGGAATCCTTGACCAAAGCGACGAAATCATTGCCGAGCGGCGGCAGGATGGTGCGGATTGCCTGTGGGAACACGATCAGCCGGAAACGCTGCGCGCGTGTCAGCCCAAGCGCCTTCGCCGCTTCGATCTGACCCTTCTCCACCGCCTGGATGCCGGCCCGGAAAACCTCCGAGATGAAAGCCGAATAGCCGATGGTCAGCGCCATGATGGCGCGCCAGAGCAGCGACACGTCGCGCACCAAAAGCTCGCCGAACAGGCCGGCACTTTGCAGCGGCGCGGTCAGCGCGTTCCAGGCCGCGACGAAGGCCGGCGCGCCGGCAAAGGCGATCCAGAACAACAGCACCAGGATCGGCACGCCGCGGACGATCTCGACATAGAAGCGCGCGATCTGGCGCAGCCAGCGCGAACCGGACATTCCCATCAGCGCGATGCCGAGCCCAATGGCCGACGCCAGCACGAAGGCGATCACGGTGACGAAGATGGTGACGCCGATGCCCTTGGCGACCGTGGCGAACACCTGGGCATAGAGGTTGCTGGTGGCGACGAAGACGGCCACCGCGATGGCGAGGGTTACGGCAACGACGAGCCACCAGGGGAAGTCGGCTTTGGACGAAGAGGAAGGCGTTGCCATCAGGCGATGCCGGCCAAGCAGACGTGGGGGCAGAGGGGGGCGTTCAAGCGCGAAGTCAGCGGGAAATCACTGCCCCATCTTGTAATCAAGAAACCATTTCTTGTTTAGCGCATCGAACGTCCCGTCCGCCTTCAACGCAGCGATTGCCGCGTTGATCGGCTTCACCAGGTCGGAACCCTTGGGGAAAATGAAACCGAAATCCTCGGTGCCGAGCGGCCCGCCGATCAGTTTCAGTTTGCCCTCGGAGGCGTCGACATAGCCTTTGCCAGCGGTGCCATCGGTCAAAACGACATCGACGTCACCGGACTTCAGTGCCTGCACGGTCGCGCCGAAGGTTTCGAACAGTTTGATGCGCGGGTTCTGCTCATTGCCGTCGAGCACGCTATAGACGGCGGTGTAGAAGGGCGTGGTGCCGGCCTGCGCGCCGATCAGCCCGTCCTTGAAGTCGCCGAAGGTCTTGGCGTCAGTGAAGCGGCTCTCATCGCCGCGCACCAGCATGAACTGTTCCGAGCGCATATAGGGGTCGGAGAAATCGACCTTCTCCTTGCGATCGTCCTTGATGGTGATGCCGGTCATGCCAATGTTGTACTGGTTGTCGGAAACCGCCTGGATCATCGCGTCCCAGGAGGTGTTCTGGTATTCGACGGCAAAATTCAGCCGCTTGGCGATCTCGTTCATCGCGTCATACTCCCAGCCGATCTGCTTGCCGGTCTTGGCATCGATGAACTGCAGCGGCGGATAGGCGTTTTCGGTCACAACCACCACCTTTTTGCCGCCGAGGTCGGGCAGCGCCTGCGCAAAGGCGGCAACGGGCGTCAGGACGAGGGCAAGCAGGCCTGCCAGCAGCAGTTTCGATTTGGTCATGACACACTCCCCGGAAATTGACGGACCCGGACATGGCCGGGCTTGCAGGAAAATACGGCGCCGACTTTAGCTTTCCGCAAGCGTCATGCAAGACGGTCCGCTGCGTCAGGATGCGCGAAAGCGGATTCCAGTGCCTTCATTTCCGGGATTCAGGAATGAACGGTGTCGCGGCAGCGATCAGCTCCGCTTCGCGATGCCGGCATCTGCCTTGCGCAAGCCGGAGACGAACCGCGTCAGCGTGCGGTGCAGGGATTTCAACTCGTCGGCATCCAGCGGCAGGTTGCAAAGCATCGCCGCCGGCACGCTTTTAGCCTGCTCACGCAACGCTTGGCCCTTCGCTGTCGGCTCGACCATAACCCGGCGCTCGTCGGCGGGGTCGCGCCGGCGTGTGACCAGTCCGCCAGCCTCCATCCGCTTGAGCAGCGGCGTCAGCGTCGCGGAATCCAGGCCAAGCGCTTCGCCAAGCTCGCCAACCGTGCTTGGAGCTCGTTCCCACAGCGCCAACATGGCCAGATATTGCGGATAGGTCAGGCCGAGCGGATCGAGCAGCGGGCGGTAGAGCTTCGTCATCAGCCCGCTTGCCGAATAGAGCGCGAAGCACAGCTGCTGGTCGAGCCGCGGAACGTGAAACGTCCCGGTGGCCTCCGCCGGGACGTCGCTGGTGCTCTTTGTCGTCTTTTCCGTCATGCCGCCTTTACCGAAAGCGCTACGTCGACATTGCCCCTGATGGCGTTGGAATAGGGGCAGATCTTGTGCGCCTCCGATACAAGCGCTTCCGCCGCCGCCTGATCAAGGCCTTTCGTTTCCGCCGCGAGCGCGACGCCGAGCTTAAAGCCTTCGCCATTGGGAAGCAGGCTGACGGTGGAGGTTACCCCGGCATCCGTCAGCGACAGCTTCTGTTTGCGCGCGACGAAGCGGATGGCGCTTTCGAAGCAGGCGGCATAGCCGATTGCGAACAGTTGCTCAGGATTGGTGGCGCCCCCCGGCCCGCCGAGCTCCTTGGGCATTGCCAGATCGACCTTGAGCAGACCGTCGCTGGTCTCGCCGTGGCCGGCGCGGCCGCCGGTGACGTGAGCCTGTGTGGTGTAGAGTGCCATATCAAATCTCCAATTACCTTGTGCACGATTATTTGGTACACAAGATAATATGCCGTCAACAGCGGATCCCGTTTCTGGCGCTGAAAGCGTTCACAGTCCGGTGAAACGAAAAAGGCGGCCGAAGCCGCCTTTTTGAATGGGATGTCCGAAAACCTTATTCGGCGGGGGTCGCTTCCGCGGCGGCCTTGGCTGCTGCTTCGGCTTCGGCGGCGGCCTTCTTCTCGGCGGCGTCCTGGGCGGCCTTCTCGACGGCCAGGGCCTCGGCTGCTGCCACCTTCTCGGCCTCGATGCGGGCCTTCTCGGCGTTCAGCGCATCGCGCTCCTCATCATTCAGCTTGCGGGCGCGCACGCCGGTGTTTTCCGAAATACGGGCCGATTTGCCGCGACGATCGCGCAGGTAATAGAGCTTGGCGCGACGCACCTTGCCGCGGCGAACGATCTCGACGCCTTCAACCATCGGCGAGTAGACCGGGAACACGCGCTCGACGCCTTCGCCGTAGGAAATCTTGCGAACCGTGAAGTTCTCCTGGAAGCCGGCGCCGGCGCGGGCGATGACGACGCCCTCATAGGCCTGGACGCGGGTGCGGGTGCCTTCGGTCACGCGGACCTGGACGCGCACGGTGTCGCCGGGCTGGAATTCGGGAAGCTTGCGCTTGGCTTCGATCTTGGCGGCCTGTTCGGCCTCGAGCTGACGGAGAATATCCATCTCAAAAGTCCACTTCTTGTTCTTCCGACAGTCAGAGCGTCCGACACTCGCCTTGCAGTTCCATTGACCGCTTGGCTATGCCTTTTGTCTCCAAGACATTTGTCTTTGAAACATCAGGCAGGGGCGACTACACCGTCATTGTTGACGGGTCCGGCAGATTCTTTCTGGCCGGTACGGGCGGGCACATACAGCTATTTCGCCGCTTTGTCACGCCTTGGCAGCGCATTTTCTGCTCGCATGGCACCATCGTAATCCTGCCGTGCCGGGTTGCGCCGGTCGTTCAGGCTTTCTAAGCCTGAAATAACACAGTTTTGAGCGGCCGCAATTCATGTCTGTCTTCGATGCCATCCTGCTGTTTCTGGCGGGCTTTCTGTCAGGCGCCGCCAATGCGGTCGCCGGTGGCGGCACCTTCATCACCTTCGGCGCCATGACGCTGGTCGGCCTGCCGCCGATCGTCGCCAACGCCACCTCCTCGGTGACGCAATTTCCAGGCTACATAACCTCGACCCTCGCCTACTCGGCCGATATCAGGCATTTCTGGCGCGGCGCGCTACTGCTGTGCCTGATTTCGGCCGTGGGTGCACTGGCCGGCGCGCTGATCCTTTTGGCGCTCGACAATCCGTCGTTTCGCGCTCTGGTGCCGTGGCTGCTCTTGGCCGCGACAGCCCTGTTCGCAGCCGGCCCCTGGCTGAAACCAGTGCCGAAGCCCGGTCATGAAGCGGCGGTGGGCTCGCTCGCCGGCTCCCTGGCGCAGTTTCTCACCGCCATCTATGGCGGCTTCTTCGGCGCCGGCATGGGCGTGATGATGCTGGCGACGCTCGGCCTGACGCAAGCCGGCGACTATCACCGGCTGAACGCGTTGAAGAACATGCTGGCCATGGTCATCGCCGCTGTTGCGATCGTCGTCTTCGTCTCGGGCGGCGTCGTCGCCTGGCCGCAGGCGATCATCATGATCCCGGGCGGAGCGCTCGGCGGCTATGCCGGCGTCTGGATCGCCAAGCGCGTGCCGCAAAACGCAGTGCGCGGCTTCGTCGTCGCTGTCGGTCTGTTTCTGGCTTTCTATTACTTTTGGAAAGGGTGAGCGGCGGCGCCCAACAAATCCGGACGCCGCTCTTTCGTCAACGCCTCTGACTCCGCCCGCCGCCATGCGGCGATCTTCTTGTGATTGCCCGAGATCAGCACCTCGGGTATCTCGCGGCCTTCAAACTCCTGCGGCCGCGTATAGTGCGGATGTTCGAGCAGGCCGTTTTCGAAACTCTCCTCCTCGCCCGACACCGCGTTGCCCATCACGCCGGGCAACAGCCGCACCACCGCGTCGAGCAGCACAAGGGCGGCCGGCTCACCACCCGAGAGGATGAAATCACCGATGGAGACCTCCTCCAATCCCCGCGCGTCGATCACCCGCTGGTCGACGCCTTCGAAGCGGCCGCACAGGATGACGGCACCCGGCCCAGCCGCCAGCTCGCGCACACGCGCCTGGGTCAGCGGCTTGCCGCGCGGGCTCATCAGCAGCCGAGGCCGCGCATCGCCTTCCGGCGAAGCATGGTCGATGGCTTTCGCCAGCACGTCGGCGCGCATCACCATGCCGGCGCCGCCGCCGGCGGGCGTGTCGTCGACGGTGCGATGGCGGTCGGGGGCGAAGTCGCGGATCTGGATCGCCTCCAGCGACCACGTCCCGGCCTCCAGCGCCCGGCCGGCCAACGACAGGCCGAGCGCGCCGGGAAACATCTCGGGGTAAAGCGTCAGCACCGAAGCGGAAAAACTCACCGGTTGCCCCCGGCATCGCTCGGTCCGCGCGGCCGGCCCTTCGGATCGAAGTCTTCCTCGCGCGGGCCATCGCCATCCTCGTCGTCGACCAGCCCGGCAGCCGCCGGATCGACACGGACAAAACCCTCGGCGATCGACACTTGCGGCACGGCGGCCTGTGTGAACGGGATCAGCACGCCCTTGCGCCCGCCCAGCGTCACGTCGAGAATATCGCCGCCGCCGAAATTGTGCACCGCGACCACCTTGCCAAGCACGGCAGCCGTGTCGTCGCGGACTTCGAGGCCGACGAGGTCGGCATGGTAGAATTCGTCTTCCTCGCCGTCGTCCGGCAGCATCGAACGGTCGACGAACAGCTCCGTGCCTGCCAGCGCCTCGGCCGCATTGCGGTCGGCAATGCCCTTGAAGCGGACCACGACGACGGTGTTGGCAGGCCTGATGTCGACGATCTGGAAGGCGCGCCCGTCCCTGGCGTAGAGCGGCCCGTAATCGGCCAGCGCCAGCGGCTCACCTGTGAAGGTCTTCACCCGCAACTCGCCCTTGATGCCATGGGCGGCGCCGATCACGGCCATCTGGACAGGGTTTTGGGGCTTGCTCATGGCGCTTTTACCTTCGTCATCCACGGGCGGAGCAGGCGCGAAGCGACTGCGCAGACCCGAGGATCCATTCCGTTACGGCGACCAAAAAGCACGGCAGTTCAGAAAGGGTCACGAGTCTCGTTCCTGCCAACTCTCTATTTGCAAACACTTCGCGCGGTCTCCACCGCAAAGCTATCAGACTTGTAACGCAGCAACGCTCGCAGGTCACGGCATGGATCCCGGGGTCTCCGCGACGTCGCTTCGCTCCTGCTCCGCCCCAGGATGACGAAGGGGGCGGGCATTTCAGCCAATCACCAAGGTAGTCACCTGCCACCAATCGATGGTCTCCTAACCTCAGCCGGCTGTCATTTCAATGACGGCTCTTCACCGCTTCCTAACCCGAATACCCGAAAATGCCGCCATGCAGGAATTCCTGATCCCGGCCAAACCCGATCTCCAGGCGGCGCGCGAAAGCTGGCTGAAGATGCTCGCGCGAGAACGTCGGCTGTCGCCCAAGACCGTGGAAGCCTATGAGCGCGACACGCGCCAGTTCCTGCATTTCCTCACCGGCCATTGCGGCGGCTCGCCCGGCATTTCGGACATCGCCGATCTGCGCCCGGCCGACCTGCGCGGCTTTCTCGCGGCGCGGCGCAATGCCGGTGCCGGTGCCCGCACGCTGGGCCGGGGTCTCGCCGGCATCCGCTCGCTGCTGCGTTTCCTCGAGCGGCGCGGCCTCGCCAATGCGGCCGGGGCGGCAGCACTGCGCTCGCCGCGCCAACCCAAATCGCTGCCCAAGCCGCTGACAGCGAGCGATGCCAAGCATGTTGTTTCCATTGAAGGCCAACTGGCGGAGGAACCCTGGATTGCTGCCCGCAACGCCGCCGTGCTGACACTGCTCTACGGCTCCGGCCTGCGCATTTCCGAGGCGCTTGGCCTCGCCGGCGCCGATCTGGCGTCGGCGGCCGACACGGTGCTTCGCGTCACCGGCAAGGGCGGCAAGACGCGCCTGGTGCCGGTGCTGCCGGTGGCGCTCAGGGCGATCGCCGAATATCGCCGGCTCTGCCCCTACCATCTCGACCCCAAGGGCCTGTTGTTTCGCGGCGCCCGCGGCGGTCCGCTCAACCCGGCCATCGTCCAGCGCGACATGGCCAAGCTGCGCTCGGCGCTCAACCTGCCCGATACCGCGACGCCGCATGCGCTGCGCCATTCCTTCGCTACGCATCTGCTCGGCCGCGGCGGCGATTTGCGCACCATCCAGGAACTGCTCGGCCACGCCAGCCTTTCGACGACGCAGATCTACACCGGCGTCGACACCGCGAGGCTGCTCGAGATTTACGAGCAGGCCCATCCACGGGCATGAACGCCAGTAGCGTCGCATAGTATCGGTGGCCAAACGTTCACCATTGGCCGAAAGCCTCCCCAACGTCGTCATCCCTGGGCGAAGCAGGAGCGAAGCTCCGTCGCGGAGACCCTGGGATCCATGCCGCGACCTTTGCCATGGAGTGCTGCGGAGCGGAATTCTGCACTGTTGCAGCGTTCCAGAGTCCCGGCATGGATCCTCGGGTCTGCGCCGCGTCGCTACGCTCCTTGCTCCGCCCGTGGATGACGAAGAAATGGGCGTTTCCGCTAATCATTGAGTCATGAGCACCATCGACGTCCGCTGAGGGCGATAGCCGGTCGAAGACAATTTCGCAGTACCAATTAACCGTTTTGCCGCTTTTCGGTTCTAGGAATGGGATCATGAAACGCGTCATCGCCATCGCCGACCGTGCAGCTTCCGTGTCGCTGAAGCTGCTCGTCGCGCTCAATGTTCTGTTCTTCCTGTCGTTTCTCGCCGTGCTGCTGTTCGCGGCCGGCAAGGCCCATGCCGAAATCTCGACCTGCACCGGCGCCGACATGCTGTCGGCCTTGCAGAAGAACGATCCGGCGACCTACCGCAAGATCGAAGCGGAAGCCGCCGCGACACCGAACGGCAAGGGCCTGTTGTGGAAGCTGGAAAAGCCCGGCGAGAAGCCGTCCTTCCTGTTCGGCACCATGCATATGACCGACCCGCGCGTCACCACGCTGCCTCCCGACGCGCAGAAAGCCTATGACGCCGCCGGCACCATCATCATCGAAACCACTGACGTGCTCGACAAGCAGAAGATGATGGTCGCGATGCTCAAGGAGCCGGACCTGATGATGTTCACTGATTCGACGACGCTGGCGTCGCTGCTGTCACCCGACGATGCGGCGGCCATGAACGCCGCGCTCGACGCCCGCGGCATTCCTCCGGCAACGGTTGCCAAGATGAAGCCGTGGATGCTCTCGGCCATGATGGCACTGCCGGCCTGCGAACTCGCCCGTCAGTCAGGCGGCGCCCCGGTGCTCGATGTCAGGCTGGCGGAAGGTGCAAAGGCTTCCGGCAAGCCGGTGGAAGGATTGGAGACTGCTGAAAGCCAGTTGCGCGCCATGGCCTCGCTGCCGCTGGCGTTTCACATGAAGGGCCTCGTCGACACGCTGAAGCTCGGCGATAAGATCAACGACATCAACGAAACCATGATCGTGCTCTACCAGCGCGGCGACACCGGAATGTTCTGGCCGCTGTTTCGCGTGGCCATGCCGGAAGGCACGGACGACCCCGCGGGCTATGCGGCGTTCGAGGAAACCATGATCACCAGCCGCAACAAGGGGATGGTCGAGCATGCCGAACCGATCCTTGCCAGGGGCAACGTCTTCATGGCGGTCGGCGCCCTCCACCTTCCCGGCCCCGAAGGCCTCGTCGAGGACTTCCGCAAGGCCGGTTACACCGTCACGCCTGTTGGACTTTAAGCTACTTCAGTTTACTTCGCCAGGATCTGGGCCAGCATCGCCGGAACGACGATCCGGTGAAACGGCATGATGATCGCAAGATAGGCGCGCCCGAGCCAATTGTGCGTCTTGACGATCGTCGTCGCGGCCACCTCTTGCCGGCCCGTGCCGAGATCCCTGACTTCGACCAGGACACGGAAATCGAGATGCCGGTCGTCGAGGCCAAGCACAACCTTGCCGGGAAACTGGCTGATGAGCGGAAATATCCCGATCCGGCCTGACGGCAACACTGTAGTTTCCAGGCCCGTCTTCAGCCGGAACGGCTTGACGGCAAGGTTGCGCAGCGCCATGAGCCTGCCGACCCAGGGCGGCATTCGCCCCAGGGCGCGTTCCGCCGCGCCGAGTGCCGTTAAAGAAAGACCCTGGGTGATCAGCACAAAGCGGTCGGCGAACTGGGCTCCGGCGAGAACATCGCAGTGATTCGGGACAAACTCTGCTATGGGATTCGTCACGACAAAAATCCTCCGGAAAAACCCATAGTAGGCACCAACTTGGCGCGTTGCGTGGCGAAACAACGCCATTCCGGCTCCGGAACGGCGGGATTGTCCTTGTTTTTGGCGTTTTCCAACCCTAGCGTGAAACCAGTTCAATGATTGCGCGTTATATGGTGTTGATTGATATTTTTCATCCACGGAGGACACTTTTATGGCGAACGCACCGAATCCAAACGACCCGTTCAATCCCAACACCACCAACACCACCATCAAGCAGAGCGGTGGCGGCGGTAGTGGCTGGCTGATTGCGCTGGTCGTCGTTATTCTGGCGGTTGTCGCGTATTATGTTTTCGGAAGGAGTGGTGAGCACCCGGCACCAGCCGAGCCGCCGGCGGCCAGCACACCGGCCCCCGCGCCCGCACCGGCGGAACCGATGAAGCCAGCCGAACCTGCACCTGCTCCGGCACCTGCAGAACCGGCCCCAGCCCCGGCACCTGCAGCTCCGGCTCCGGCTCCAGCTCCGGCCAACTGACCGGCTCGATATCAAATACGAACGGCCCGCTGAAAAGCGGGCCGTTTTGTTTGGCGATATCGCTACGTTCGTCATCCTCAGGCTTGACCCGAGGATAACGAAGCGTTGTCGCTTTAGATGTGGATTGGCTTGAAGAACGTCGCCAGCGCCGCCTCCTTCACCGCTTCCGACATCGTCGGATGCGCGTGGCAGGTGCGGGCGAGATCCTCAGACGAGCCGCCGAATTCCATCAGCACCGCCGCCTCGTGGATCATCTCGCCTGCGCCGAAGCCGACAATATGCATGCCGAGCACGCGGTCGCTCGTCTTGTCGGCGAGGATCTTCACAAAACCGTCGGTGTGCAGCATGGCGCGCGCCCGGCCATTGGCGCTGAATGGGAATTTTCCGACCTTGTAGTCGATGCCGGCCTTCTTCAGCTCTTCCTCGGTCTTGCCGACCGAGGCGATTTCCGGGCTGGTGTAGACGACGCTCGGAATGACGTCATAGTTCACGTGGCCGGCCTGGCCGGCAATGGTTTCGGCCACCGCCACGCCCTCGTCCTCGGCCTTGTGCGCCAGCATCGGCCCGGCGATGACATCGCCGATGGCATAGATGCCCGGGACATTGGTCGTGAGATGGGCATCGGTCTTGACCCGGCCGCGCTCGTCGACCTCGACGCCGGCTTCCCCGAGCCCGAGACTGTCGGCATAGGCGCGGCGGCCGGTGGCGATCAGCACGGCATCGGCCTCGATCATCTCGGCGGCGCCGCCCTTGACCGGCTCGAAGGTGACGGTCGCACCCTTCTTGGCCTTGGCGACACCGGTGACCTTGGCGCCGAGCTTGAACTCGAAACCCTGCTTTGAAAGCAAGCGCTGGAACTGCTTGGAAACCTCGCCGTCCATGCCGCCCAGGATGGTGTCGAGGAATTCGACCACGGTGACCTTGGCGCCGAGCCGTGCCCACACCGAGCCGAGCTCGAGCCCGATGACACCGCCGCCGACCACCACCAGATGGCCGGGAACCTTATCAAGCGACAAAGCGCCGGTCGACGACACGATCACCTTCTCGTCGATGTCGACCTTGACGCCGGGAATGCCGGCGACATCCGAGCCGGTGGCGATGACGATGTTCCTGGTCTCGATCTCCTCGACCTTGCCGTCCTCAGCCGTCACCGACACCTTGCCGGCCGCGACCACCTTGCCAGTGCCGCGAAAGCTGTCGATCTTGTTCTTCTTGAACAGGAAGGCGACGCCGTTGACGTTCGACGACACCGTCGCATCCTTGTGCGCCATCATCTTCTTCAGGTTCAATTTCGGCGCCGATATCTCGACGCCGAGCGTGTCGAAGGAGTGACCGGCCTCGGCGAACATCTCGGAGGCATGGAGCAGCGCCTTGGAAGGGATGCAGCCGATGTTGAGGCAGGTACCGCCGAAGGTCGCGTTCTTCTCGACCACCGCCACCCTGAGCCCGAGCTGCGCCGCCTTGATGGCGCAGACATAGCCGCCCGGTCCCGATCCGATGATAACGACGTCATAAGCCATGATACTGTCCTTCTGTTTGAGCATGATGCCGTGTGACGCGGTTTTTGGATAACATCATGCTCGATCTGCTTGAGAGCGCTCAGCGGCCGCCGCTTACATTCAGGATCGCGCCTGTCGTATAGGACGCGGCGTCGGAGAGAAGATAGAGAACCGCGCCCGCGACTTCATCCACTGTACCGGCTCTTTTCATCGGCAGCAGGTCGCGGAACCGCTCCACCCTGTCCGGCTGCCCGCCGGAAGCGTGGATGTCCGTGTCGATGATGCCAGGGCGCACCGCATTGACGCGAATGCCTTCCAGCGCCACCTCGCGGGCGAGCCCGATGGTGAAGGTGTCGATGGCGCCCTTGGAGGCGGCATAATCGACGTACTCGCCCGGCGAGCCCAATGTCGCCGCGGCCGACGAGATGTTGACTATGGATCCGCCCGACCCGCCATGGCGGGTCGACATGCGCTTGACCGCCTCACGGGCGCAGAGGAACGAGCCGACGACATTGATGCGCATCATGCGCTCCAGCCGCGAAACATCCATCTCGTCGACGCGCGCCTTGACGTCGACGATGCCGGCATTGTTGACGAAAGCATCGAGCCGTCCATAGGCGCGGTCGACGGCCTCGAACATGGCCACGATATCGGCCTCGCTGCCGACATCGCCCTTGACCGCAAAAGCCTCGCCGCCGGCAGCCTCGATCTCCGCGACCAGTGCATCGGCGGCGTCCTGATTCGCAGCGTAGTTGACCGCGACCCTGTAGCCGGCCTTCGATCCAAACCGGCAGATCGCCGCGCCGATGCCGCGGCTGCCGCCGGTGACCAGCAGCACCTTTTGCGTCCCGCTCATTCCTGGCATCCCTTCAAGGCAAACACATCCCCCGGCACTTTCGAAAACCCGCTGCCGCCATAGGCACTGGATTGGCGCAACGCTGGCCCGAGATCCGGCAGTATCAGCGTCTTCGGCGCTTCGACACCTTCGGCCGGCAGCAGCCCGATGTTGCCCTTGTCATCCGCCGTGTAGATGACGCTATGCCAGGGCGTGCAGGCGGCAAGCTCCTCGCCGGTGACGTCGCCCTCGGGGCATTTGTACATCAGCGCGCCGTTCGGCCGCGACACGCCCTCGTTCCACATGACGATGCCGTTCAGCACCACATTGTTGTCGAGGATCATCCGGAACGTGTTGGTGACCGTCGCCGAGGTGCCGGTGGGCGTGAAATCGATTTCGCTGCCGCTCTGGGCGTCGCCATAGACAGCGAGCTCGATCGGACAGGCGGCATTTGCGGCAGAGTCGGTGAACAACACGGCCAGCATTCCGGCTGCACATCGGATAGTGGGCGATAGGACGCTTTGCATCAGCGCGACCTACTTGCTCTCGCGGCCATCGGCGTTTTCCAGCACGCCGAAATCGGTCAGCAGCAACAACGGCTCGCCTGCTGCGTCCAGTCCCCAGAATGACGGATAAAATCCATCACCCCAGCCGCTCCAGAACATCGCGATGTTGAGCGGGTTGCCGGCAACCGGATGATGCATGACGAACCTGTCCTGGTTGGGTGCGAATTCGGCGGCCAGCACGTCGTCATAGTAATTCTCGTCGGCCTTGAGCTTGTCCTGTTCGGCCGACATCAGCGCCATCGCCGTCTTGTCCATGAAAGAGCCAAGGCCGGCTTCGACCGGGTAGCCGAACATTTCGTCGTCCTTCAGGGTCGACACGTCCTGGTCTGGCAAGGTCGCCAGTTCCCAGCGGACCGGCGTGCCTGGGCGGAGCCGAAGGAACGCTGCTGCCACACGTCCCTGGGCCTCGAACAGAGAAACCGGATAACTTCCAGGTTTGACCTTGCGGCTCAATGCTGGCCAGTCATCGCCTGTGACCAGAGGATCGCAGGCCATAATCTCGCCCGTCGGCAATTCGAGTTGGCCGATCGGGGTGACCGTTATCTTCCGCTCCGCCAATTGCACGTCACTAAGGGCAAAGATGCCGAGGTTGCTGCTCACCTTTGCCGGATTCCATCCGGCGGCGATTGCCAGCGAAGGAACAGCAGTGGACAAGCCAAGCCAGAAAATACTGCGCCGAAAAGTCCGCTGCGCGCCGCCCGCGGCCCGGCCCAGTTTGAACCCGAACCGTTCCAGCCAGCCGCTCACGGGGCGGTTGGCCTTGCTCACAGATCGAGCACCAGCCGTTCCGGATCCTCCAGGCTTTCCTTGACGCGGACCAGGAAGGTCACCGCTTCCTTGCCGTCGACGATGCGGTGATCGTAGCTGAGCGCCAGATACATCATCGGCCGGATCACGATCTGGCCGCCGACCACCACAGGCCTGTCCTGGATCTTGTGCATGCCCAGAATGCCCGACTGCGGCGCGTTGAGGATCGGCGTCGACATCAGCGACCCGTAAACGCCACCGTTGGAAATCGTAAACGTGCCGCCTTGCATGTCGGCGACCGACAGCTTGCCGTCGCGCGCGGCGATGCCCAGCCGGCCGATATCCTTTTCGATCTCGGCGATCGACATCTGGTCGGCATTGCGCACCACCGGCACGACAAGACCCTTCTCGGTGCCGACGGCGACGCCGATATGGGCATAATTCTTGAAGATGATGTCGGTGGCGTCGATCTCGGCGTTGACCGAGGGGATCTCCTTCAGCGCGTGTGTCACGGCCTTGGTGAAGAAGCCCATGAAGCCGAGCTTCACGCCGTGCTTCTTTTCGAACACATCCTTGTACCTGGTCCGCAGTGCCATCACCGCTGACATGTCGACCTCGTTGAAGGTGGTCAGCATGGCTGCGGTCGACTGCGCTTCCTTGAGGCGGCGGGCGATGGTCTGGCGCAGCTTGGTCATGCGCACGCGCTCCTCGCGCGACGCATCGTCGCCCGAGGACGGCGCGCGCACGGCAACCGGTGCAGGTGCCGCCTTCGGCGTCTCCGCCGGCTGCGACGGCGCACCCTTGGAGATGGCGTCGAGCACGTCGCCTTTCAGCACCTGGCCACGCTTTCCCGAACCGGAGATCTGGTCGACCGAGAGATTGCTTTCGGCGATCAGTTTCGCCGCGGCCGGTGCCGGTGGCATGGTGCGCGGCTCGACCGGGCCGGCATCGCCGGCGATCTTGGCGGTCTCGGCCGCGGCCTGCTTGCCGGTCGATGCCGCATCCGGCGACGAGGCCTGCGACACCGCCTGCGGCTTGGTCGCTGGTGCGGCGGCAGCGCCACCTGCCGAAATCGAACCGAGCAGCGCACCGACACCGACCGTCTCGCCTTCCTTGGCGGTGATTTCGCTTAAGGTTCCAGCGGCGGCGGCAGGCACCTCCACCGTCACCTTGTCGGTCTCGAGCTCGACCAGCGGCTCGTCGGCGACGATCGCGTCGCCGACCTTCTTGAACCATTTGCCGATGGTCGCTTCGGTGACGGATTCGCCGAGAGTGGGAACGCGGATTTCGGTAGCCATTGTGCCTGTCCGTTTTCTTTCGGGTTCTGTTATTCGCCCAGATTTTCTCTATTCACCAAGCGCGTCTTCGAGCAAGGCGGCGAGCTGCGCGAGATGCTTCGACATCAGTCCGGTCGCCGGCGAGGCGGCGGCCGGACGGCCGGTGTAGCGCACCCGCTGATGCTTGGCATCGATATGCGCCAGCACCCATTCCAGATACGGGTCGATGAACGACCAGGCGCCCATGTTCTTGGGCTCCTCCTGGCACCAGACCATCTCGGCATTGCGGAACCGCGACAGTTCGGTGATCAGCGCCTTGGCCGGGAACGGATAGAGCTGTTCGACGCGCAGCAGATAGATGTCGTTGATGCCGCGCTTCTCGCGCTCCTCATAGAGGTCGTAATAGACCTTGCCCGAACACAGCACGACGCGGCGGATCTTGGAATCCTTGGTGAGCTTGATCGCCTGGCCGGAAAGCAGTTGCGCATCGTCCCACAGCAGTCGGTGGAACGAGCTTTCGCCCGAAATTTCCGGCAGCGTCGACACCGCCCGCTTGTGGCGCAGCAGCGACTTCGGCGTCATCAGGATCAGCGGCTTGCGGAAGTCGCGCTTCAGCTGCCGGCGCAATATGTGGAAGTAGTTGGCCGGCGTCGTACAGTTGGCCACTTGCATGTTATCTTCGGCGCAAAGCTGCAGGAAGCGTTCGAGCCGGGCCGAAGAATGTTCCGGACCCTGGCCTTCATAGCCATGCGGCAGCAGGCAGACGAGGCCCGACATTCTGAGCCACTTGCGTTCACCCGAAGAGATGAACTGGTCGAACACCACCTGGGCACCGTTGGCGAAATCGCCGAACTGCGCTTCCCACAAGGTCAGCGCCTTGGGCTCGGCCAGGCTGTAGCCATATTCGAAGCCCAGCACCGCCTCTTCCGACAGCATCGAGTTGATGACTTCGTAGCCGGCTTGAGCCGCCGACAGATTGTTGAGCGGGATGTAGCGGGTCTCGTCGCGCTGGTCGTAAAGGACCGAGTGACGCTGCGAGAAGGTGCCGCGTTCGGAATCTTGTCCCGACAGGCGGATCGGATTGCCGTCGAGCAGGATGGCGCCGAAGGCCAGCGCCTCGGCCGTCGACCAGTCGATGCCTTCGCCGGACTCGATCGCCTGGCGGCGGTTTTCGAGGAAGCGGATGATCGTCTTGTGCGCCTCGAAATCCTTCGGCACCTCGGTCAGCTTCTTGCCGATTTCCTTCAGCGTCTTCACCGGCACGGCGGTCTTGCCGCGCCTTTGTTCGTCCTGGTTGTCGGCCGTGCGCAGGCCAGACCAGGCGCCGTCGAGCCAATCGGCCTTGTTGGGCTTGTAGTGCTGGCCGACTTCCCACTCGGATTCCAGATGCGCCCGCCAGTCGGCCTTGAGCTGGTCGAGCTCGGCCTGGGTGAGGTGACCCTCGGCGATCAGCCGGTCGCCGTAGATCTGCACGGTCGTCTTGTGGGTGCGGATGTTGCGGTACATGATCGGCTGGGTGAAGGCCGGCTCGTCGCCCTCATTGTGGCCGAAGCGGCGGTAGCAGAACATGTCGACCACAACAGGCTTGTGGAACTTCATGCGGAATTCGATCGCCACCTTGGTGGCGTGCACCACGGCTTCCGGATCGTCGCCATTGACGTGGAAGATCGGCGCTTCGATCATCTTGGCGACGTCGGACGGATAGGGCGACGAGCGCGAGAAGCGCGGATTGGTGGTGAAGCCGATCTGGTTGTTGATGATGAAATGCAACGTGCCGGCGACGCGGTGGCCGCGCAGGCCGGACAGGCCGAGGATCTCGGCAATCACGCCCTGGCCGGCGAAGGCGGCGTCGCCATGCAGCAGTAGCGGCAGCACCTTGGCGCGCTCTTCCAGCGGCACGATCTCCTCGCGGCTGCGGCCGAACAGGTAATCCTGCTTGGCGCGCGCCTTGCCCATCACCACCGGATCGACAATTTCCAGATGCGAGGGATTGGCGGTCAAGGACAGGTGCACCTTGTTGCCGTCGAACTCGCGGTCCGACGAGGCGCCGAGATGGTACTTGACGTCGCCCGAGCCCTCGACCTCGTCGGGGGCGGCCGAGCCACCCTTGAACTCGTGGAAGATGGCGCGGTGCGGCTTGGCCATCACCTGCGAGAGCACGTTCAGCCGGCCGCGATGCGCCATGCCGAGCACGATTTCCTTCATGCCGAGCTGGCCGCCGCGCTTGACGATCTGCTCCAGGGCCGGGATCAGCGCTTCACTGCCATCGAGGCCGAAGCGCTTGGTGCCCTTGTACTTGACGTCGATGAACTGCTCGAAGCCTTCGGCCTCGACCAGCTTCTGCAGGATCGCCTTCTTGCCGGTGGCGGTGAAGGTGATCTCCTTGTCGGCGCCCTCGATACGTGCCTGGATCCAGGCCTTTTCCTCGGGATCGGAAATATGCATGAACTCGACGCCGAGCGTCGAGCAATAGGTGCGGGTCAGGATTTCCAGCATCTGCCGGATGCTGCCGAATTCGAGCCCGAGCACATTGTCGAGGAAGATCGGCCGGTCGTAATCGGCTTCGGTGAAGCCGTAATTTTCCGGCGACAGCTCGTTGTAGTCCTCGAGCGGCTTGGCGATGCCGAGCGGGTCGAGATTGGCATGCAGATGGCCGCGCATGCGGTAGGCGCGGATCATCATGATGGCGCGCACCGAATCGCGCGTCGCCTGGTGCACGTCGGCGTCGGACAGGACGACGCCGTTGGTGACCGCCTTGTCCTTGACTTTCTTTTCGATCGTCTTCTCGACGATACCCCAATTGCCGTCGAGCGCCGACACCAGTTCGCCATTGGCCTGCAGCGGCCAGGAGGGCTTGGCCCAGGAGGCGCCCTTGGCATTCCTGCGCACATCGCCGGCGTCGTCCTTCAGCCCGGCGAAGAACTCCTGCCATTCGGGGTTTACCGACTCCGGATCGTCCTCATAAGACGCATAAAGCGAGTCGATGTAATCGGCATTGCCGCCATAGAGGAAAGAGGTGAGTGAAAATTGGTCGTTGGCCTGATCTTGTCTTGCCATTTTTGTCCGCGGAGCCTGGCTCCGTCTCCTGTTTGGAGCGAGTAGGGAGTAGCGAATAGCGAGTAGGGATTCCCCAGTGGTCGCGCCGCTAGTCTGTCTTTCCTATTCGCTATTCACTACTCGCTACTCACTTTAACCCTTGATCGCCTCGACCAAGGTCGTGCCCAGCCTTGCCGGCGAAGGCGAAACTTTTATCCCGGCCGATTCCATCGCCGCGATCTTGTCTTCGGCGCCGCCCTTGCCGCCGGAGATGACCGCGCCCGCATGACCCATGGTGCGGCCGGCCGGCGCCGTGCGTCCGGCGATGAAGCCAGCCATCGGCTTTTTGCGGCCGCGCTTGGCTTCGTCCTTGAGGAACTGCGCGGCGTCTTCCTCGGCCGAACCGCCGATCTCGCCGATCATGATGATCGACTTGGTCTCGTCGTCGGCGAGGAACATCTCGAGCACGTCGATGAACTCGGTGCCCTTGACGGGGTCGCCGCCAATGCCGACGGCGGTGGTCTGGCCGAGGCCGACATTGGTGGTCTGGAACACGGCCTCATAGGTAAGTGTTCCCGAGCGCGAAACAACGCCGACCGAGCCCTTGCGGAAGATGTTTCCGGGCATGATGCCGATCTTGCATTCGTTGGGCGTGAGCACGCCCGGGCAGTTCGGCCCAATCAGGCGCGAGGTCGAGCGGTCGAGCCTGGCCTTGACCCTGATCATGTCCATCACCGGGATGCCTTCGGTGATGCAGATGATCAGCGGGATCTCGGCCTCGATCGCTTCGAGGATGGCTTCGGCGGCACCCGCCGGCGGCACAT
This sequence comes from Mesorhizobium sp. WSM4808, assembly GCF_055811675.1. Taxonomy (NCBI): domain Bacteria; kingdom Pseudomonadati; phylum Pseudomonadota; class Alphaproteobacteria; order Hyphomicrobiales; family Phyllobacteriaceae; genus Mesorhizobium; species Mesorhizobium sp. WSM4808. The sequence goes on along the minus strand of NZ_JBVVQX010000005.1, from coordinate 125,187 downwards.
AGACGACCGAAGCGTTGGCACCGGTCTTTTCCTTGCCCTCGGCGACCGTGGCGAAGATCGGCAGGTTTTCACCCTTTGAGCCGGTCCACGTCTCGCCACCCTTCTTGGGGTGGATGCCGCCGACCATTTTCGTGCCGTGATAAGCCAGCGCCTGTTCGGTGTGAAACGTGCCGGTCTTGCCGGTCAGGCCCTGCACCAGCACCTTGGTGTTCTTGTCGACGAGAATGGACATGGGAGCCCTTTTCTAAAAACCGTTGATCGAGGAAAACATGGTCAGAGCCGCTTCAGGTCAGCGACCGTGAGGTCGCTCTTGGCATTGCCGGTGTTGAGCGTCGTCGCCGGCTCGAACATCAGCACGACCGGTTCCGCGGTGAGCGAACGCGGCCGGTGCTCGACACCGCGCGGTACGACGATGAAGTCGCCCTCGCCGAGCTCGACCGGACCGTCACGGAAATCGATGGCGATACGCCCGCGCAGCACGAGGAAGGCTTCATCCTCATGGTCATGCGCATGCCAGTCGAACATCTCGCCGAACTTGGCGACCTTCGCCTGGCTGTCGTTGACGTCGCCGGCGATATGCGGATCGAAAACCTTGGTGATGGTCCGATCCGCCGCCTCGACGAGGTTTATCTTGCGCGGAGGCATCCGCTCAGCCCTTTACCGCCGCCACGATCTTCTTGGCTGCATCGTCGAGATCGTCGGCCGACACGACGTTGAGGCCGCTGTCGTTGATGATCTTCTTGCCGAGCTCGGCATTGGTGCCTTCCAGACGCACCACCAGCGGCACTTCCAGTCCGACTTCCTTGACCGCGGCAATGACGCCCTCGGCAATGATGTCGCACTTCATGATGCCGCCGAAGATGTTGATCAGGATACCCTTGACCGCCGGATCCCGGGTGATGATCTTGAACGCCGCCGTGACTTTTTCCTTGGATGCGCCGCCACCGACATCGAGGAAGTTGGCGGGCTCGGCACCATAGAGCTTGATGATGTCCATCGTCGCCATGGCGAGGCCGGCGCCGTTGACCATGCAGCCGATATTGCCGTCGAGCGCGACATAGGCGAGGTCGTATTTCGACGCCTCGATCTCCTTCTCGTCCTCTTCGGTGGTGTCGCGCAGTTCGAGCACGTCCGGGTGGCGGAACAGCGCGTTGTTGTCGAACGACACTTTCGCGTCGAGCACGCGCAGCCGGCCGTTTTTCATGACGATCAGCGGGTTGACCTCGAGCAGGCTCATGTCCTTTTCGACGAAGGCTTTGTAGAGGATCGGGAACAGCGTATCGCCGTCCTTGGCAGCATCGCCGTCGAGCTTCAGCGCACCGTTGAGCGCCTTCAGGTCGGCCGATGTGACGCCTTTTTCCGGATCGATGGCGACGGTGATGATCTTTTCCGGCGTGTCATGGGCGACCGCCTCGATGTCCATGCCGCCTTCGGTCGAGACGACGAAGGCAATGCGGCCGACCGAACGGTCGACCAGGATCGACAGATAGAGCTCGCGTTCGATGTCGGCGCCGTCCTCGATGTAGAGACGGTTGACCTGTTTGCCGGCCGGGCCGGTCTGCTTGGTCACCAGCGTGTTGCCCAGCATCTCGTTGGCGTTGGCGACGACGTCGGCCACCGATTTCGCCAGCCGCACCCCGCCCTTGGCGTCCGGGCCGAGCTCGGTGAATTTGCCCTTGCCGCGGCCGCCGGCATGGATCTGGCTCTTCACCACATAGAGCGGGCCCGGCAGCGCCTTGGCGGCGGCTTCCGCTTCGCTCGCCTTGAACACCGGCACGCCTTCGGCCACCGGCGCGCCAAAGCTCTTCAGCAGCGCCTTGCCCTGATACTCATGGATGTTCATCTGGATGGTCTCCGGATCGACTGGGGGTTCACTTGCTGGAGATTCATTTGGAGGCGAGTTGCGGCGCGATTTTGACGCAGGCCTCGGTCAGGCCCTGCACCGTCGCCACCGAGGAGTCGAACATCTTCTGCTCGCTCTTGTTGAGCTCGATCTCAATGATACGCTCGACGCCGCCGGCGCCGATCACCACGGGAACGCCGACATAGGTGTTCTTGACGCCATACTGGCCGGAGAGATACGCCGCGCAGGGCAGCACGCGCTTCTTGTCCTTGAGATAGGCTTCGGCCATCGAGATCGCCGAAGCGGCCGGCGCGTAATAGGCCGAACCGGTCTTGAGCAGGCCGACGATCTCGGCGCCGCCGTCGCGGGTGCGCTGCACGATCTGGTCGAGCTTTTCCTTCGAGGTCCAGCCCATCTTGATGAGATCGGGCAGCGGAATGCCCGATACCGTCGAATAGCGGATCATCGGCACCATGGAATCGCCGTGGCCGCCGAGCACGAAGGCGGTGACGTCCTCGACCGAGACCTTGAATTCCTCGGCCAGGAAATAGCGGAAGCGCGCGCTGTCGAGCACGCCGGCCATGCCGACGACATGGCTGTTGGGCAGTCCTGAGAACTTCTGCAGCGCCCAGACCATGGCGTCGAGCGGGTTGGTGATGCAGATGACGAAGGCCTTCGGCGCATACTTCTTCAGCCCGGCGCCGACCTGTTCCATGACCTTGAGATTGATGCCCAAAAGGTCGTCGCGGCTCATGCCCGGCTTGCGCGGCACGCCGGCGGTGACGATGCAGACGTCGGCGCCTTCGATGCCGGCATAGTCGTTGATGCCGGTGAGCCTGGAGTCGAAGCCATCGACCGGCGACGACTGCGCGATATCGAGCCCCTTGCCCTGCGGGATACCTTCGGCAATATCGAACAGCACCACGTCGCCGAGGTCCTTGAGGCCGATCATGTGAGCGAGCGTGCCGCCGATCATGCCAGAGCCGATGAGCGCTATCTTGTTGCGTGCCATGTGAGGATGTTTTCCCTTTGTCGGTGACGACGTCTCAAATCTCTGGTGACTTGATGCGGCGTCGAAGAAGAGGCCGGAATGCTGCGGGGAACCGCGAATTTTCGCCGCACCCAATAGCCCCGGCACAGAAAAAATTCAAACGATTATTTTGGTGTCAGCATTTTCAATCGGTTAGATCATTTGGGATTTACGTAAACGTCAAAGTTTGTAAGCCGACTTGGGGGAGAAGTAGCCGATGAAGATGGAGATCGTAAGGCCGGATGCGGGCGATGACGCCCTTGTGATGAGGGTAGCCGAGGTCGGCGGGACAGCGTCCCCCTCTGTCTTGCCGACGGGGGGGGCACGAAAGATCGCTATCAACGGATCTCTGGAAATTCAGGCCTGCGCCTGCTGTGCCTCTGGCGCCGGCTTCCCCTTCTGCCGCGCCGCCCAATCCTCCAGCCAGTCGCGGCTTTGCATCTCGATCAGCCGCGATGCGGTGCGCTCGAACTCGAAGACTTCGACGCCGCGCTTGGCTGCATAAAGCGCTTGCGGCGGCGCATCGGCGCTCACCACCATCCGCACATGATGGTCGTAGAGCGTGTCGATCAGAAGGATGAAGCGCTTGGCCTCGTTGCGCTTGCCTTCGCCGAGCACCGGGACGTGGTCGATGAAAATGGTTGAGAAGCGCCCGGCGATCGCCAGGAAATCGCGCGCGCCAAGCGGCTTCTCGCAGAGATCGGCGAAGGAGAACCGCGCCGCATCGCCCGCCGCACGCGGCACGATCACCTGCCGTCCTTTGAGGGCAATCGATGCCTCGGCGGTCGGCGCGCCCCGCGTCATGGCTTGCCAGGCCTCGTCGAGTAGCTGGTCCGCCGCCGCATCGGCCGGCGTGACATAGACCGGTGTCCGGGCGAGCTTTTCCAGCCGGTAGTCTTTGTCGGCATCGAGCGCCAGTACCTGTGTGTGCCGCTCCAGTATGCCGATAAAGGGCAGGAAAAGCTGGCGGTTCAGCCCGTCGCTGTAGAGGTTTTCCGGCGCCACATTCGAGGTGGCGACCAGCACCACGCCGCTGGCAAACAGCGCCGAAAACAACCTGGACAGTATCATCGCGTCGGCAATGTCGGTGACCGAGAACTCGTCGAAGCACAGCACCCAGGCTTGCTCGGCAAGGGCCTTGGCCACCGGCGGGATCGGATCGTCTTCCCTGACGTCGCCATTCTTGCGCGCCTGCCGGTGCTTCTGGATACGGTCCTGCACGTCGGCCATGAAGTCGTTGAAGTGGACGCGGCGCTTGCGCCGCACCGGCAGCAAGTCGAAGAACATGTCCATCAGCATGGTCTTGCCGCGACCGACGCCGCCATGGATGTAGAGGCCTTTGACGGCCTCATGGGTCTCGCGCTTGCGGGCGAACAGCCAGCCCAGCGCGCTCGACTTATGCGCCAGCCGCTTGGCCGAAATCTCATCGGTCAGCCGGTCAAGCGCCGCAACGATCCGTTCCTGCGCCGGATCGCGGTCGATCGTACCGGTTTCCACCAGATGGTCGTAGCGCTGCCTGACGGTCGCATGGGTCTGAAGGCCGTCACGCAGATGCATCGGTCACGTCGTTCTGGAGCAATTCCGGGAACCGGAAATTGCGTAAAACAAAAACTATCTCGTAAGTGAAATCGGCTGGCCGTTGGAAGTCTGGCCGTCGAATTTCGAGCCGCCCGAGGAATAGAGCCGCGCCAGCGCACCGCCGCTCTCGTCATAGAGCGTCAGCTGTTTGCCGGCGACGTTCCACGACTTGATGCCGTCCATCGGCGCCGGGCAATGCAGCGGCCCGGCGCGGAAGCCGGCGCCGAATTTGGTCTGCGGTGTCGCCACCTTGCAGCTCTGGCCCGCAACGCTGGCGTTCCAGACACCGGCGACGCTGGCGGCGGTCACGTCGGAAGCGCCGGCCGGCGCCGAGCCGTCCGAAGGCAGCGCGGCGACCTGGGTGTTCGCCGGCGCGGTCGGGAATTGCGAAGGGTCGGTGGTGCCGGGCGATGCCGGCGGCGGCAGTTGGTTCGCCGTCACCTTGCCGGCGGGCGCGGCCTCCAGCGGTGCCGGCTGCTGGTCATCCATCGAGGAAAAACGTGAGGTCGAACAGCCACTCGCAACGAGGGCCGCCAGCGATACGGCCACCAGACCGGTTTTCGAAAAAGTCATTCCAACCTCCGTCGGATCCGGCTGGGGGGAAGCCGTCCGCACAATCTCACCCCCACCAAGATGGAGAAGGTGGCGAAATTTCAACCCGATATGGTTAAAATACAGTTTGCAGCAAGAATTGTTGCAAATTTATCGCAATCGCCACGGCTGACCGTTTGTCGCGCGTCGCTTGGGAATTCCGGTCAACACTTCGTCGGTGGACGCTTGCGCGAACCGCCTCAGCGCCTATGTCTGGAAAACGAAACCCTGCTGGAGCCGCAAATTGGCCGCGAGAAAGACTGCCGCCAATCGCTATTACAGCGGCCCGCCCAGCGACCATTTCGACGGCGCATGTTCTTCAATCCCGACGGCCAGCCACCCGGCCGTTTCGCCGACCTGCTGAAATGGCAGTTGAATGGCCAGCGCTCGAAATGGCCGGCGAGCGATGCAAGCCCCTTTCCGCAGGCAAAGCCGGCGACAAGGGTCGAGGGCGCCGCGCTGGAAGTGACCATGATTGGTCATTCCACCTTGCTGGTCCAGACGGCAAGTCTGAACATTCTTACCGATCCGGTTTGGTCGCTGCGCGCGTCGCCGCTTTCCTTCGCCGGACCAAAACGCATCAATGCGCCAGGCATCGCCTTTGCCGACCTGCCGCCGATCGACCTCGTGCTGGTCAGCCACAACCATTACGACCATCTCGACCTCGCCACGTTGAAGCGGCTGAAGGCCGGCCACGACCCGCTGGTGCTCACTCCGCTCGGCAACGACGCCATCATCGAAGCCGCCGTGCCCGGCATGCGACTGTCGGCGCATGACTGGGGCGACAGGGTCGAGATCGGCAATGGCGCCGCCGTCCATGTAGAGCCGGTGCATCACTGGTCGGCGCGTGGCGCCCGCGACCGGCGCATGGCGCTGTGGGCCGGCTTCGTCGTCGAAACGCCTGACAGCAAGCTCTATTTCGCCGGCGACACCGGCTTTCACAATGGCATCAACTACCGGCGGATGGCCGAGAAACATGGCGGTTTCCGCTTCGCCATCCTGCCGATCGGCGCCTATGAACCGCGCTGGTTCATGGCGCCGCAGCACCAGAACCCCTGGGAAGCGGTGCAAGGCATGACGCTGTGCAATGCCGCCCATGCCGCCGGCTGTCATTGGGGAACTTTCCAGCTCACTGACGAGCCGATCGACGAGCCGGCGCGCAAATTGACCGAGGCGCTTGACGATCAAGGCATTCCACGGCAGCGCTTTCGCGCCTTGCGGCCGGGCGAGGTATGGAATGTACCGGAGCACATAGTGCCCTGATCCGCATCGGTTTCGACGGAACCCCAGCGCGGCAACAGCGTTTTCATGCGGTTGAAAAATCTGTCGGTTGCGAGGCATCGCCATGCTCAAATGGATCATCATCCTCCTGATCGTCGCCGCGGCGGCGAGCCTGCTCGGCATGCCGGCGCTGGCAGGTGCTGCCGCCACCGGCGCGCGCATCCTTATCGGCATCGTTCTGATCATCTTCCTGCTGGTGGTGCTGGGCATTTTCGCCGTCACGTAAGTCCGGCGCTTTCGCCGTGACCAAGCGGCTGCGCACTGGTAATTCCTGCCCGTTTCCGCCATATAGCGCCAAACGGACACGGAATTTTTCGGAGCAATGGCCAGCACTGCCCCTTTCGCCAAGATGAACGGCATCGGCAACGAGATCATCGTTGCCGATATGCGCGGCCGTGCCGATCGAGTGACGGCGGCGGCGGCGATTGCGCTGAACGCCGATGCCGCGACCAGCTTCGACCAGATCATGGCGATCCACGATGCCAGGACGCCGGGCACCGCTTTTTTCATCGACATATTGAACTCCGACGGAACCGGTGCGCAGGCCTGCGGCAATGGCATGCGCTGCGTCGTCCAGGCGCTCGCCGCCGAGACCGGCCAGAAGATCTTCACCTTCGAAACCGTGGCGGGCATCCTCAATGCGCGCGAACATGCCGACGGTTCGATCTCGGTCGATATGGGCACGCCGCGCTTCGGCTGGCAGGATATCCCGCTGGCCGAGGAATTCCGCGACACCCGCATGATCGAGCTGCAGATCGGCCCGATCGACGCGCCGGTGCTGCATTCACCCTCGGTCGTCTCGATGGGCAATCCGCACGCCATCTTTTGGGTCGACAATAACGTCTGGTCCTATGAGCTCGACCGCTTCGGCCCGCTGCTCGAGAACCACCCGATGTTCCCCGAGCGCGCCAACATAACCATCGCGCAGGTCACTTCGCCCGAAACAATGGTCATCCGCACCTGGGAACGCGGCGCCGGCCTGACCAAGGCCTGCGGCTCGGCCTCCTGTGCGGCCGTGGTGGCCGCGGCCCGTACCAACCGGACCGGCCGCAGCGTCGGTCTGTTGACGCCAGGCGGCGGTACGCTGCATGTCGAATGGCGCGACGATGACCATGTGGTGCTGACCGGCGCCGCCGAATGGGAATTTTCCGGCAGCTTCGACCCGTCGAACGGGACATGGGCCCGCGACACCGAAAGCGCGGCCTGATGTCCGCTCTGCCCAAGAGCCCGATGTCCCAGGGCATCGATGTCGTCACCTTCGGCTGTCGGCTCAACACCTATGAATCGCAGGTGATGCGGCGCGAGGCTGAAAGTGCCGGTCTGGGCGCGCTGGAAGGTGGCGCCGTGATCTTCAACACCTGCGCCGTGACAGGCGAAGCAGTGCGCCAGGCCAAGCAGGCGATCCGCAAGGCCCGCCGCGATAACCCGCGGGCGCGCATCATCGTCACCGGCTGCGCCGCGCAGACCGAGCCTGAAAAATTCGCCGCCATGGACGAGGTCGATCTCGTGCTTGGCAATGAGGAGAAGCTGAAGGCGCATTCCTATCGCGCGCTGCCGGATTTCGGCGTCAACGACACCGAGAAGGCGCGCGTCAACGATATCTTTTCGGTGCGTGAGACCGCAGGCCACATGGTCGACGCCATCGAGGGCCGGGCACGCGCTTTCGTCCAGGTGCAGAACGGCTGCGACCACCGCTGCACCTTTTGCATCATTCCCTACGGCCGCGGCAATTCGCGCTCGGTGCCGATGGGCGCCGTGGTCGAGCAGGTCAAGCGGCTCGCCGGCAACGGCTATGCCGAGATCGTTCTGACCGGCGTCGACATGACCAGTTTTGGGGCCGATCTGCCGGGCGCGCCGAAGCTTGGCAGGCTGGTGAAGACCATCCTCAGGCAGGTGCCCGATGTGAAGCGCCTGCGGCTGTCCTCTATCGATTCGGTCGAAGCTGACGACGATTTGCTCGATGCCATCGCCACCGAGCCCAGGCTGATGCCGCATTTGCATCTGTCGCTGCAATCGGGCGACGACATGATCCTGAAGCGGATGAAGCGAAGGCACCTACGCGATCAGTCGATCCGCTTCTGCGAGGATGTGCGCAAGCTGCGCCCCGGTATCGTCTTTGGCGCCGACATCATCGCCGGCTTCCCGACCGAGACCGACGAAATGTTCGAGAACTCGGAAAAAATTGTCGAGGAGTGTGGCCTGACCCATCTCCACGTCTTCCCCTTCAGCCCACGCGAAGGCACGCCCGCCGCGCGCATGCCGCAGCTCCGCCGCGAGGTCGTCAAGCAGCGCGCCGCCCGGCTGCGTGCCGCCGGTGAAGCTGCCTATTTCAGGCATCTGTCGTCGCTCACCGGAACGCGCCAGTCGATCCTGATCGAGCGCGACGGCCTTGGCCGCACCGAGGGTTTTACGCTTGCCGCACTCGGCACGGGCGCACCGGGTGAGATCGTCGGGGCTGAGATATCAGGCCACGATGGTAGCAGGCTGATCGCGGCGCCCCTTGCCGCCCGCGCCGCCTGAGAAACGCAAAGCATGGCTGGTTTTTTCAAGAAGATATTTTCGTTCGGCAAGAAAGAGGTTGTCGAGGAGCGGATCGACGAGACCGCCCCGCTGCCGCCGATCAAATGGGAAGCACTCGATACGCTGAAGCCGGCGGCCGAACAGGTCGTTCCGGAGTTCTTGAAGCGCGACGAGCCGCGGCCCGAGGCGGGAACGACGCCCGCGCCGGTAGTCGAGCCGGAGGTAATTCCTGCGCCGCAACCGGCGCCTGTCGAGGAACCGGCGCCCGAGCCGGAGCCAACCATCCCGCCAGTACCGGAGCCGGCTGTTCCCTCAGAGCCAGAACCTCTGCCGGAGGCCGAGCCGGCAGAAGAACCAGCGCCCGAGACGCCAGCCGAGCCGCCGGCTCCCGAGGAGATACCAACACCTCCCGCCGTTCCGGAACCCACGCCCGAACCGCAGCCGCAAGAAGTCCCTGCTCCGGCGCCGGCCGAGCCGGAGATCGTCCCGTCGCGGCCGGAAAAGCAGCCGGAGACGGCCCCGGTCGAAGTGCCGACGCCTGTCGAGGTTCCGGCAGAAACACCAGCGCCGATCGAGGTGCCGACACCGGCGCCGTCCCCTCTTCAGCCGTCTTCAGAGGCCGGCACCGCCCCTCATCCGCCTGCCGGCACCTTCTCCCCGTATAGAGACGGGGAGAAGGGGGCTAGCGGTGAAGTTGCGCCTCCTCTTGCAAACATCGAAGACGAAGCCTCAACGCTGACGCCCCCCTCTCCCCGTCCTTCACGGGGAGAGGGTAGGGGTGAGGGGCAGCACGAACTTGCGAAAGATTCGGCGCCACCCGTGGAAGCCATGCCGGCTGCTCTCGTGGCCGAAGCGCCCGCCGCCGAAATCGCACCTCCCATTCGCCAGCCTGCGCCGATCGAATCGCAGCCGGTCATTGCGGAAATCGCGCCCGAGCCGCAGTCTCTTCCACAACCCGCGCCGGAGCCGAAAGCCGCCCCTGGCAAGGTGACCGTCACCAAAAAGGTCGAGCAGAAGGCCGAGCCGCGGAAGGCGCCCGAACCGGCACCGAGGCGCTCCTGGTTCCAGCGCATGAAGGACGGGCTTGCCCGCTCCTCCAAGGAGCTCACCGGCAACATTGCCGGCGTCTTCACCAAGCGCAAGCTGGACGAAGAGACTTTGCAGGACCTTGAGGATGTGCTGATCCGTGCCGATCTCGGCATGGAGACGGCCTTGCGCGTTACCGACGCGCTGGCCGCCAGCCGCTACGGCAAGGACGTCTCCGACACTGAAGTCCGCGCCATCATGGCGGCCGAGGTGGAAAAGGTGCTGACCCATGTCGCCATGCCGCTGGAGCTCGACCTCTCGCACAAGCCCCATGTCATCCTGGTGGTCGGCGTCAACGGCACCGGCAAGACCACGACCATCGGCAAGCTCGCCGCCAAGCTCACCGATGGCGGCCTGTCGGTGATGCTCGCTGCCGGCGACACGTTCCGCGCCGCTGCGATCGAGCAGCTGAAGATCTGGGGCGAGCGGACGAAATCGCCGGTCATCGCCTCCAAGATCGGCGCCGATGCCGCGGGGCTGGCGTATGACGCCTTCGAGAAGGCCAGGGAAGCCGGTTCCGATGTGCTGATCATCGACACCGCCGGCCGCCTGCAGAACAAGACCGAACTGATGGCCGAGCTCGAAAAGATCGTTCGCGTGCTGGGCAAGCTCGATCCGGAAGCGCCGCACACCGTGCTGCAGACAGTCGACGCCACCACCGGCCAGAACGCGCTCAACCAGGTCGAGATCTTCCGCAATATCGCCGGTGTCAACGGCCTGGTGATGACCAAGCTGGACGGCACGGCACGCGGCGGTATTCTGGTGGCGATCGCGGCAAAGCACAAATTGCCGGTTTATTTCATCGGCGTCGGCGAACAGGTCGACGACCTCGAACCGTTCTCAGCAAGCGAATTCGCCAGGGCGATCGCTGGAGTAGCCTAACAAGCATGTCCCAAAAAGGTGCAGACTTTTTGGATCAGATCATGCGCAAGAAAGAGATTCCATGAACCCACCCATTCTCGAACGCGATCCGTCGGACCCGCAGAAGCAGAAGAAGGAAGGCGTCAATCCGCTGCTCAAGCTGGTGCTGGAGCTTGGGCCGTTGATGGTGTTCTTCTTCGCCAATGCGCGCGGCGGATGGCTGGTGCAGAAATTCCCTGTTCTGGCCGAGTTCGGCGGGCCGATCTTCGTTGCCACCGGGCTGTTCATGGCCGCCACGGCAATCGCCCTGATCGCCTCGTGGCTGCTCACCCGCACCTTGCCGATCATGCCGATGGTGTCGGGCGTCGTCGTCTTCATCTTCGGCGCGCTGACGCTCTATCTGCAGGACGACATCTTCATCAAGATGAAGCCGACCATCGTCAACACGCTGTTCGGAGGCGTGCTGCTCGGCGGCCTCTACTTCGGCAAGTCGCTGCTTGGCTATGTCTTCGATTCAGCCTTCAGCCTCGACGCCGAAGGCTGGCGGAAACTGACCTTCCGCTGGGGCCTGTTCTTCCTGTTCCTGGCCATCGTCAATGAGGTGGTGTGGCGCAATTTCTCCACCGACGCCTGGGTTACTTTCAAGGTCTGGGGCATCATGCCGATCACGCTTCTGTTCACCTTCAGCCAGATGCCGCTGATCCTGCGTCATTCACTCGAGGACAAGGCCGGCAAAGAAGAGAAGGCCGGGAAATAGAGCAACTCCAGGAAAAGTGTCCGGAGCTGCGTCAAAACAAAGGGAAACAGCGGTTCTGCGTTCGTGAGACAATGAACCGTTCCGGGGAGAGGGACATGGAATTCATCACCACGCACGACCAGTTGAGGACGATCTACAAGACGCCACGGCCGACCGACGGTTCTATCCGCAAGGAGCTGAAAAAACTTGACGGCCATTGCCGCTCCTTCATCGGCAAGAGCCCGTTCGTGCTGATCGGCTCGTCCGACGGTGCCGGCAACGCCGACGTGACGCCGAAGGGCGACAAGCCGGGCTTTGCCACCGTTCTCGACGACACCACCATCGCCATTCCCGACCGGCCCGGCAACAACCGGCTCGACACGCTGGAGAACATCCTCCTCAATCCCTCGGTCGGGCTGCTCTTCCTCATTCCCGGCATGAACGAGACGCTGCGCGTCAACGGCGATGCCCGCATCACCGTCGACGCAAATTTGCGCGAACGGCTCGCCGTCGACGGCAGGGAGCCGCAAAGCGTCGTCGTGGTCAGCGTCAAGGCCGCCTACATGCACTGCGCAAAAGCCTTCATGCGCTCGGATTTGTGGAAGCCGGAAACCTGGTACGACCGCGCGACGCTGCCGACGCTCGGCCAGATCATGCGCGATCAGCTGGCGGTTGCCGATTCCGCCGAGGCGACCGATCGCTGGCTCGACGAGGAATACAAGAAGACGATGTGGTAGCTTTCCGGACGCGATTCGCGTCTGGACTGATTCCATACTTTGCTGAACATCCTTGCCATTTCCGGCAGCCTGCGCGCGGCCTCCACAAATTCGGCGCTGATCGCCGCACTGGCGCGCGAAGCGCCGTCAGGCTGCCGCGTCACCGTCCGTGACGGGCTCGGCCGTATACCGATCTTCAATCCCGACGATGAAGGCGAGCGGACACCGCTCGAAGCCTCCAAGCTGATCGATGCCGTCAGCCGAGCCGACGGCCTGATCGTTTCCTGTCCGGAATATGCCCATGGCGTGCCGGGCGGGCTGAAGAACGCGCTCGACTGGCTGGTCTCGCGCGATGCCGCTGTCGCCAAGCCCGCCATGCTGGCACACGCCTCGCCGCGCTCGCTGTTCGCCCGCGCCGCACTGGCCGAGATCATGCGCACCATGTCGTTCGCACTTTGCGACGACGTGCTGGAGATTGCCCTGCTCGGCAAGAAGCCGCCGGAGGTGGAGGCCATCCTGGCCGAGCCGGAAAACCGGCTGGCGATGCGCGATGCGCTAGCCGCGTTCGTGGAGTTTATTCGCTCGCGTTGAGCGGCGGCCACCCCAGACCTTCGAGCTAGCCCTTTCGCAGCGTCTCCACATCAGTCTTCCCAACGTACCAATCGCGCGCGTTGATCTCTTCAAAAACCACCCAGACATCGTCGTTGCTGAGCCCGGTGGCGTCCATGATGGCCGCCGTGACCTTTTTGGCGATGTCCGCCTTCTTGCCCGCCGGATCGGCTGATATCACTTCCTTGACGATGCGGATGTTGACGAATGGCATTTTGTCCTCCCGGGATGTTCGTGCTCGCGACCCGCTTCGATGAAACCGTCGAACGGCCGCCAGTGCTCCAGTCTCAGCCAGTGCTCCAGTCTCAGCCAGTGCTCCAGTCTCAGTATGTCTTGGCGCCGTTGACCATCAGCCGCACCATGTAGAGCGACGTGGTGCCGGCGATGTAGAGGCAATTCAGCTTGTTGCCGCCGAACACGCAGTTGGCGGTAACTTCCGGCACCTTGACCTTGCCGATCAGCGTGCCGTCCGGATCGTAGCAATGGATGCCGTCGGCGGCACTGGTCCAGATGCGGCCGTCCTCGTCGAGCCTGAAGCCGTCGAACAGGCCGGCCGTGCAGTCGGCGAAGATTTTCTCGCCCGAAACCTTCTTGCCGCCCTTGCCGACATTGAACACCCGCATATGCGCCGGATTCTGGGCGCCATGCGTGCGGCCGGTGTCGACGACATAAAGCTTGCTCTCGTCGAGCGAGAAGGCCAGGCCGTTGGGCCGGACCATGTCGGTGATGACGGCTTCGACCTCGCCCGTGCCGGGATCGACCCGGTAGACATGGCAGGCGCCGATTTCGCTCTCGGCCCTGTCGCCCTCATAATCCGTATCGATGCCGTAGCTCGGATCGGTGAACCAGATCGAGCCGTCGGATTTCACCACCGCGTCGTTGGGCGAATTCAGCCGCTTGCCCTTCCATTTGGACGCGATCGTGGTGACCGAGCCGTCAAACTCGGTGCGGCTGACACGGCGGCCCGAATGCTCGCAGGTGATCAGCCGGCCCTGCCGGTCGACGCTGTTGCCGTTCGAATTGCCGGACGGCTGGCGGAAGACGCTGACATTGCCGTCGGTTTCGTCATAACGCAGCATGCGGTTGTTGGGGATGTCGGACCAGACGACATAACGGCCGGCGGCGAACCAGGCCGGCCCCTCCGCCCACTGGCATCCGGTGAACAGCTTCTCGACCTGCGCGTTGCCGTTGAACAGGCGCGCGAAGCGCGGATCGAGAATTTCATAATAGTCTGCGGCCGCCATGCTTTCCTCCCGGCATCAATGACACCGGATCAAGCCAGCCGGAGGGACAGAAGGCAATGTGGGTACGCACAGTGTCATGCAAAAGATCGCTTGCCGGCTCTGCGCATGACGTTAGCGCCGTATTAACCGGCTATGCGTCCAGCGCAATGGTGCATTGCAACATCTTCTTTTTGCAATGCACCATTACTATGTCATGGTTCGTATCGATCAAGGGAGGAAGAAACCGCCGCCGAAACGCGGCGCCAAAAAAGGAACCTTGCTATGATCCTCGACAGTCTCATGACCCGCGCTCGCAACAGCATTGCCAAGCGCAAGCACTACAACCGCCTTGTCGCCGAAATCGACAGCTTTTCCAGCCGCGATCTGGCCGACATGCGCGCCGATCGCTCGGAAATGCTCTACCAGATCCACAAGCAGATCTACGGCTGATCTCGAGTCCGATAAGACGCACCGCCAAGGTGCGTTGAGATTCAGGTCAGGCCGAGACGAAAACGGTGGTTTCCGAGAACCGGAGCGGAGCGTACTTAAGTACGTGAGCACCGGAAGCGCAGGAAGCCGCCGTTTGCAGGCCGGCATCACCTGAATATCAACGTGCCGCCAGCGCCTTGTCGATCTGTGGCAGCAAGAGATCTCTCGCCGTCTCGGGCGTCAGCGGGCCGACATGCTTGTAGGCGATCTTGCCGTCCTTGCCGATGACGAAGGTCTCCGGCACGCCGTAGACGCCCCAGTCGATCGCCGCGCGGCCCGCTTCGTCGACCCCTATCGCCTGGAACGGATTGCCGAGATCGCCGAGGAACCGGCGTGCATTTTCCGGCCGGTCCTTGTAGTTCAGCGCCGCCATGGTGAAACGCTTATCCTGCGACAGCGCCAGAAGCACCGGGTGCTCTTCGCGGCATGGCGCGCACCACGACGCGAAGACGTTGACCAATGTGACCTTGCCGGCGAAGGTTTTCGAATCGAGCCCTGGCAGGTTTGACCCCTCCAGCGCAGGCAGGCTGGTTTGCGGCGCAGGCAGGCCGATCAGGGCCGATGGCACTTCCGAAGCATCGCGCCCCGACAGCAGCTGCGACAGGAACAGTCCGGCCAGGCCGAGAAAGATCAGCAGCGGCAACAGCACGAACAGGCGACGAGTGCGTGGGGGCGGCGTTTCCGTTTCGGTGCTCATGGCTTTGCGGCCTTGTCGGAGCGCCGCCGCACGCCGGATGCCTCCAGTTCGGCGAGTTCGCGCTTGCGCGCCCGCTGGTCGAGCAGGATCCAGCCGATCAATCCGGCCAGCACCACGGCCGTAATGCCATAGGCGGCGGTCACGTAGAGTGCATGCGCGCTCATGCGACGGGCCTCGCTGAAGTGGGGGCTTCCAAGCCGATCATGTCGCCCAGTCTAGACATGCCTTTCCCTTAGCCTCGCTCCGTCGGCTTCGCAATCGGTCGCCGCGCCGCAGTCATACGCCGCGTCAATCTGTGCCATGTCGCAGCGCCAGCGCCGCCGAGACCGGACCCAGCACGCCAAGAAACAGGGTCAGCGCGGCAAGAATGAGGAAGGGCTGCAGAAACGGATCGGGATTGGCGGTCGCTCCATAGCTTGCCGAAACGCCGAAGATCAGCACCGGAATGGTCAGCGGCAGCACCAGCACCGAGATCAGCAGCCCGCCACGCGGCAGCGCCACCGCGACCGCCGCACCGGCGGCGCCGATGAACGTGATCGCCGGCGTCCCGACCAGCAGCGTCAGCGCCGTGGCGCCGATGCCTAGCGGCTCCATGTTCATGAACAGGCCGAGCAAAGGAGCCGCGATGACCAGCGGCAGCACGCTCCCCGCCCAATGCGCCAGGCATTTCACCAGCACCGTCACGGCCAGCATATGGCGATCATTGCCGAGCACCAGGAGATCGAGCGAGCCGTCCTCTCGGTCGGCCTGGAACAGCCGGTCGAGGCCGAGCAGGCAGGACAGCAGCGCGCCGATCCAAAGGATGGCCGGTCCGATGCGGGCCAGCAGCCTCAGGTCTGGCCCTACTCCGAACGGGATGGTGGCGATGACGGCGAGGAAGAAGATGACCCCGGTCAGCGCCCCGCCGCCGGCACGGATGTTGAGGCGGATGTCGCGGGCGAAGAGGGCTAGCATGGTATGAGATGCTCGCGCGCCATCATCAACCCGTTTCCCCCATCCTCAACTCCATCCCCTCGATCCCCAGCGGCAGATGCGTCGCCGCGACAATCATCCCGCCATCCGTGCAATGCTTGGCCATCAACCCCGCAAACCGCGCTTCCGACGCCTTGTCCAGCCCCGCTGTCGGTTCATCCAGCAACCACAATGGCCGGTGGCTGACCAGCAGTTTCGCGATCGCCGCGCGCCGCCTCTGCCCGGTCGATAGATAGCCGAACGGCAGGTGGCCGATGCCACCGAGCCCGACCGTTTCCAGCGCCTCTTCGACGCCGAGCTGTCCGTCGCCGTTGAAGTCGCGCCAGAAGCGCAAATTCTCCGCCACGCTGAGCGCCGGCTTCATTGCGTTCTGGTGGCCAAGGTAGTGACAGGCCGAGGCAACAGACGGGAACGCTTCGTCCCCGTCTTCAATCTCCATGGCACCCTCGATCCTCACGCTGCCTTGCGCCGCCGGCAGCAGCCCGGCGATGACCCGCAGCAAGGTCGACTTGCCCGATCCGTTCGGCCCGGTGACGATGAGCGCCTGACGCTCCTCCAGAACAAAATCGATGCCGGAAAACACCGCCTCGCCGCCTCGCTCGCCGCCCAGATTTTCGGCGATCAGCCGCATTCCTCGCCTGCCCTGAAACCATGTGTCGCGGCCGCTGCCGCATCGCACAAATTTGCTTTCCGACTGTCTAGAACTATTCCAGAAAATTCTCTATATGCGGTGCATCCGTGCCAGCGGTCGGCACGGGAACAGAATTAGCGCCGAACCAGCGCACGCGCCGCCTTGAACGGCTCGGGTTGCTTGGGAACGGACAGCGGAAATGGCCGTACCCGCACCTTTGCGCGTGATTGCATGCCATCGGCGTCCGTTCCCTTTCAGGCTGAACAGACAAGGATCGCACGTGTCAAAATCCCTCGACAGTTTCAATTGCCGCCGCACGCTGACCGCAGGCGGCGCGGAGTATGCCTATTTCGACCTCATAGAGGCCGAGAAGAACGGTCTCACCGGCATCTCGCAGCTGCCCTATTCGATGAAGGTGCTGCTGGAAAACCTGCTGCGCAACGAAGACGGCCGCTCCGTCACCAAGGAATCGATCCAGGCGGTGGCCGGCTGGCTGACCGACAAGGGCACCGCCGGCGTCGAGATCGCCTATCGCCCGGCCCGCGTGCTGATGCAGGATTTCACCGGCGTTCCGGCCGTGGTCGACCTTGCCGCGATGCGCGACGCCATGGCCTCGCTCGGCGGCGATCCGCAGAAGATCAACCCGCTGGTGCCGGTCGACCTCGTCATCGACCATTCCGTCATCGTCGACGAATTCGGCACGCCGATGGCTTTCGCCCGCAATGTCGAGCTGGAATATGAGCGCAACGAGGAGCGCTACAAATTCCTGAAATGGGGCCAGCAGGCATTCCGCAACTTCCGCGTCGTGCCGCCCGGCACCGGCATCTGCCATCAGGTCAACCTCGAATATCTCGGCCAGGTGGTGTGGACCAACACCGAGGACGGCGAAACGACGGCCTATCCCGACACCTGCGTCGGCACCGATTCGCACACCACCATGATCAATGGCCTTGGCGTGCTCGGCTGGGGCGTCGGCGGCATCGAGGCCGAGGCGGCCATGCTCGGCCAGCCTGTCTCCATGCTTTTGCCTGAGGTGATCGGCTTCCGCCTCACCGGCAAGCTCAAAGAGGGCGTCACCGCCACCGACCTCGTGCTCACCGTCACCCAGATGCTGCGCAAGAAGGGCGTCGTCGGCAAGTTCGTCGAGTTCTTCGGGCCGGGCCTCTCCAACATGACACTGGCCGACCGCGCCACCATCGGCAACATGGCGCCCGAATATGGCGCCACCTGCGGCTTCTTCCCCGTCGACTCGGAAACCATCCGCTACCTCACAATGTCCGGCCGCAGCGAGGACCGCATCGCGCTGGTCGAGGCCTATGCCAAAGCTCAAGGAATGTGGCGTGAGACCGGCTCGACCGATCCGGTGTTCACCGATCTGCTCGAGCTGGAACTTGGCTCCGTCGTGCCGTCGATGGCCGGACCCAAGCGGCCCGAAGGCCGCGTCGCCCTGGAAGGCATTCCGGAAGGTTTCGCCAAGGCGATGGAGACCGAATACAAGAAGGCCGCCGAGATCTCCAAGCGCTACGCAGTCGAAGGCACCGACCATGATCTCGGCCATGGCGATGTCGTCATTGCCGCCATCACTTCGTGCACCAACACCTCGAACCCGAGCGTGCTGATCGGCGCCGGCCTCCTGGCCCGCAACGCCAACCGCCTCGGTTTGAAGCAGAAGCCGTGGGTGAAGACCTCGCTGGCGCCGGGCAGCCAGGTGGTGGCCGAGTATCTGGAGAAATCCGGCCTGCAGAAGGAACTCGATCAGATCGGCTTCAACCTGGTCGGCTTCGGCTGCACCACCTGCATCGGCAATTCCGGCCCGCTGCCGGCGCCGATCTCGAAGACCATCAACGACAAGGGCCTGATCGCTGCCGCGGTCTTGTCCGGCAACCGCAACTTCGAAGGCCGCGTCTCGCCCGACGTGCAGGCCAACTATCTGGCGTCGCCGCCGCTGGTCGTGGCACACGCGCTGGCCGGCACCGTCACAAAGGACCTGACCACCGAGCCGCTTGGCGAGGACAAGAACGGCGAGCCGGTCTACCTCAAGGATATCTGGCCGAGCTCGGCCGAGATCCAGGAGTTCATCGAGAAGAACGTCACCCGCGAGCTGTTCGCCCGCAAATATGCCGACGTCTTCAAGGGCGACGAGTACTGGCAGAACGTCAAGGCGCCGGAAGGCCAGACCTATGCGTGGGACGACAACTCGACCTATGTGCAGAACCCGCCCTATTTCGCCGGCATGACGGCAGGTTTCGGCAAGATCGGCGACATCAAGGGCGCCCGCGTGCTCGGCCTGTTCGGCGACAAGATAACCACCGACCACATTTCGCCGGCCGGATCGATCAAGGCGGCCTCGCCGGCCGGCAAATACCTCACCGACCACGGCGTCGGCGTCGCCGACTTCAACCAGTACGGCACGCGGCGCGGCAACCACGAGGTGATGATGCGCGGCACCTTCGCCAACATCCGTATCCGCAACCACATGCTGGGCGAGAATGGCCGCGAGGGCGGCTACACCATCCACTACCCGTCGAAGGAAGAGGAATCGATCTACGACGCGGCGATGGAATACAAAAGGGAAGGCGTGCCGCTGGTTGTCTTCGCCGGCGTCGAATACGGCAACGGCTCGTCGCGCGACTGGGCAGCCAAGGGAACCAATCTCCTTGGTGTCCGCGCGGTCATCGCCCAGTCATTCGAGCGCATCCATCGCTCGAACCTGGTCGGCATGGGCGTCATTCCCTTCGTCTTCGAGGAAGGCACCTCATGGGCATCGCTCAACCTCAAGGGAGACGAGCTGGTCGAGATCGACGGCTTGAGCACCATCAAACCGCGCCAGACGATGATCGGCAAGGTCACCTATGGCGACGGCACGGTGAAAAATGTGCCGATCATCTGCCGCATCGATACGCTGGATGAGCTCGATTACTTCAAGAACGGCGGCATCCTGCAATACGTGCTGCGCGATCTGGCGGCTTAGTAAGGGAATAGGGCAGTAGGGCAGTAAGGGAGTAGGGAATAGAGCACCCTACTGCCCTACTGCCCTACTGCCCTACTGCCCTACTGCCCTACTGCCCTACCCGTGGCTTCCCAAACCGCGCCGCTGCCGCCAAAAGCACGCCGAGCATCACGCCGTTGAGGATGTGCCAGAGGAAGTGCGTTCCGAGCGGAAAGCTGCCGCAGATCACCGGGTCGATCATCCGGCAGATGACGGACACGACGAAGATCGCCGATCCCGCCAGATTATACCAGCCGGCGCGATTGCCGCTCACCGTCACCCAGACACCGAAGAAGGCGAGCGCCAGGAACGGCGGCAGATAGCCCGTCGTGCCGTTCGACGCCTGGCGCAGCCAGTCCGGCACGGCCAGGGTTATCGCCCCGGCAATCACATAGAAGGCGATGAAGATGGCGATGGCTTTGCCCCATCGCATGCCGAGGAAGCGACGCAGATTGAACAGCGTGTAGGCCAGCGTGAAGCCGGCGATCGGCAGCACGTCGGCCCAGACCGTGCCCTTGGTGGCAAAGGTGTGGAAGATCGTCGAGCCGATGCCGATCGCCACCACCCACCAGGCCAGCACCTCGGCGAAGGCGCCGGTGCCCAGCCTTCGCACCTCGCGCACGCCCCACAGGCCGGCGGCGATGAAGGCGAGGTTGGTCAGGGCGTTGACTGGCTCGGACCAGAATTCCGGGCCGGTCCGCTCGCAATAGAGGTCGACCGGCGCCAAAAACGTTTGCCACATCGTGATTGTCGCCCGAATCGGTTTCTATCCTGAAGCGCAGATCCTTCCTATTGCGGGGTTGCGGTCGGCTGCAATGGCAAAATTTCACCGCAACGTGACTTCCCGTTGACTTCCGCTTCTGCCACATATTTTAGCAATCAAGATAAAGCCGGCACCACCGGCGGGAATCGGAATGGCCATGGCCTCGCGAAAATCATTGTGGCTGGCAGCTCTTGCGCTGGCCTTCTCGGCGTCTGCCGGCGCCGGGCATGCCGGCGAATCTGATCGCGCCCATGCCGACCGGGTCCAGATCGACAGGCCCCAGATCGACAGGCCATTGGGCGTGGTCGAACTGTTCACCAGCCAAGGCTGCAGTTCCTGCCCGCCGGCCGATACGCTGTTCTCCGAACTTGCCGCCAAGGAAGATATCGTCGCGCTCGCCTATCACGTCGACTATTGGGACTATCTCGGCTGGCAGGATACGATGGGCCGCAAGGAGAACACCGAGCGGCAATACGACTACATGCGCGCCTTCGGCAGCCGCTCCGTCTATACGCCGCAGGCCGTTATCAATGGCCGTGTCCACGTCAACGGTGCCAGCCGCGGCGAGGTCGATGGCGCGCTCGCCCGCATGGCCAAGAGCGGCGAAGGCATGCGCGTCGCCGTCAAGGTCAGCCGCACCAGCGACCGTGTGACGATCGACGCTGGCGATGCCGGCAACGGCCCCAGCGACGCCCATGTCGTCATCGTCTATTTCGACCCGCCGCAGACGGTCAAGGTCGGCGAGGGCGAGAACACCGGCCGCAAGATGACCTACTGGAACGCCGTCACCGGGATACAGACCGCCGGCATGTGGCATGGCAAGGCACAACGCTACGAACTGCCGATGAGCGAGATTGCCAAAAAGGGCGGCTGCGCCGTGCTGCTGCAGTCGGTCGGCAAGGACGGCATGCCCGGTCCCATTCTCGGCGCCGCGTTCATCCACAAGCCTTAAGGCCTTCTTTCCTTCTCCCCTTGTGGGGCGAGCAGCCGGTTCGTCGAAGGCGAATTCATCGTGCCGGTGGCACGATGAAGGCCGGCGAACGCCGGGACGCTGCGAAGCAGCGCGGACCCGGCAGGGTGGATCGACTAACCACGCCCGGCCCTTCGCAGGCTCAGGGCGTTCGAAGCTCGAAAAGCCAAGCAATTGGCTTTTCGTTCGCTGCGCGAACCGCTTCTCACCCAATAAAAAACCGACGTCAGCTTGCTTCTGACGTCGGTCATTTAGGTTTTGGGATCGTCGCACCCGGTTCTTCCGAAGAAGAACCGAGGTTGGTTCGATCCGACGCAGACCCGTGGGCGGGGGGCTTGGGGTTTACGAGCCGGTGCCGGACCGAACCGTCTCAGGCAACACCGGTAAATTCGTCGGACATTGGGGCATGAGCGCGGATAAAAAAAGGCAGAAATGTGGCGGAACATCACCAATTCCAACACGGCGTTTCATAAAAGTGACTGGACGTAACGGAAACAGCGCGGCGCGGGGCTCGGTTCGCTGGGCTTGCAATTCAGTCGCGAACACGCCAACTTTGGTTGGCAAAGATTCATTTTGAAGGATCGAGGCATGACCGATGACAGCGGCGGGACGGGGGATGGGGATGCATCCGCGATATTGATCCCGCTGCACGAGGCGCGACGCGAACGTCTCGATCAGCCGGTGCGGTTCGACCGCCGCGAGCTGGACCAGATCCTCAGGCTCTACGGACGCATGGTCGCCGCCAATGAATGGCGCGACTACGCCATCGATCATCTTGCCGATCGCGCTGTGTTTTCCGTATTCCGCCGCACCAGCGAAGTGCCGCTGTTCCAGATCGTCAAGGATCCGAAACTGGCCCGCAAGCAGGGCGCTTTTGCCGTTATCGCCGCCGGCGGCCGCATCCTGAAGCGCGGCCAGGAACTCGGCCGCGTGCTTGGTGTGTTCGACAGCAAGCTGAAGCTGGTCGAAGCCTGAGCTGGGGAATTAGAGCAGGGGAATTGAAGAACTGGAGAATTGATGAAAAGGGCACTCGACGCCTGATGTAATCGCCTTCCTCTTCAGTTCTTCAGTTCTTCAATTCCCCAATTCTTCAGTTCCTTCTTCAATCCCCTCCAAGGCGAAACTTCCGCTCCGGCAGCGATTCGGGATCGGGCGGCAGCGTCGCACCGCCATTCAGCGACAGCTGCATGAACACCGTGTCCAGCCAGCGCCCATGCTTGTAGCCGGAACCATCAAGGCGCCCTGAATGGCGAAAGCCGAGCTTTTCGTGCAACCGCACCGAGGCGCTGTCGGGACGGCCATCGCCGATCACCGCGATGATCTGGCGAAAGCCCGCCGTCGTCACTGCCTCGATCAGGCTTTGCATCAGCTTGAGCCCGACGCCCTGGCCCTTGGCCTCGGGCGCGACATAGACCGAATCCTCGACGATGAAGCGATAGGCCGGGCGTGGCCGGAAGGCGCCGGCATAGGCGTAGCCGAGAACGGCGCCGTCCTTCTCCGCCACCAGGTAAGGAAAGCCGCCGGCCGTCAGGCTGTCGAATCGAACACCCATCTCCGCACGGCTCGGCGGCTCCAGCTCATAGCTCGCCGTGCCTTGGGTCACCGCATCGGCATAGATGTCCGTGACGCTGTCGAGGTCGGCCACCGTGGCAGGCCGGATCGCAATATTGCTCATTGTTTATGCATGCCGTTTCTCTGCTCGCAATAACAGCAAAGGCCAAGACAAAAGAAAAGGGCGGCCGTTGGGCCGCCCTTCCGGAAGTTGATGGTCCAATGCCGCTTTAGCGGCGGTCGCCCATGAACTGCAGCAGGAACATGAACAGGTTGATGAAGTCGAGATAGAGCGTCAGAGCGCCCATGATCGCCTTGCGGCCGGCGACGTCGGAAGTGTCGCCCTCGAAATACATCTCCTTGATCTTCTGCGTGTCATAGGCGGTCAGGCCCGCGAAGACCAGCACGCCGATCGCCGACACAGCAAAGGACAGCGCCGACGACTGCAGGAAGATATTGATCACCGACGCGATGATGATGCCGAACACGCCCATGATCAGGAACGAGCCCATCGCCGTCAGGTCGCGCTTGGTGGTGTAGCCGAACAGCGACAGCGCACCGAAGGCGGCGGCCGTGGCGAAGAAGGTCTGTGAGATGCTGGCCGTGGTGTAGACCAGGAAGATCGAAGACAGCGACAGGCCGACGAGACCAGCATAGACCCAGAACGTCGTCTGCGCCGCCGAAACGCTCATCGACTGAACGCGGAACGACAGGAACAGCACGGCAGCCAGCGGCGCCAGCATCACCACCCAGCGCAGCGGCGAGCCGAAGATCGCGTAGCCGAAGGAGGTCAGCATCTCGCCGCTTGGCAGCGTCGCGACAGCCGAAGCCGGATCGGTGGTGGTGGCCAGCATGATCGTGCCGATCGCGGCAAGACCAGTGATGAGGAGGCCAAGCCCCATCAGATTGTAGACCCTGATCATATAGGCGCGCAGGCCCTGATCGATGTCGGCACCGACGCTGACGCCGGGCACGGCGCGCGTCTGGTAGTTGCGAATGGGATCAGCCATTGTAGTCCTCTATTGCTTCTGCCCCGTCGGGTGTCAGGTCCTTCCGGACCCAGGCGCCGCTGGCAGGGCTCCAGCATGCCTGTGGCGAAATATGATGGTTATTCGCGTCAAGAACAAGTCCGTAACCGGATGTAACGGTTCGTGAGAGGGCGAAGTGCCGATTCCTCGGCTTTTCGGAGGGCTTTCTTACCAAGATTTAATCCAGCATGCCCATTTCCGGGCCTGTCGTCACAAATTGCGCAGCACCGGCGCTGCCTTGTGGCCGAGCACCCGCCAGGTGCCGGCAAGACCAATGCCGACCGTGATCACCAGCGAAAACAGAATGGTCGCCACTGCCACCTCGGGCATGAAATGCGACGGCAATGTCATGATGCGCGCGACGACGAACCAGGCCGCCGCACTGCCCGCCGCCAGCGCGAAGATGGCGGTGGCCAGTCCGATCAGCATGTATTCGAGCGAGAAGGCCGATATCAGCGTCGTGCGTGTCGCCCCCAGCGTCTTCAGCACCACCGCATCATGGATGCGCGCCCGGTTGCCGGCGGCGAGCGCACCGGCCAGCACCAGCACCGAAGCGATCAGCGCCACGCCGGCCGCGGCCCGGATCGCCGAGCCGAGCTGTCCGACCAGCCGGTTGACGACATCGAGCGCGTCCTTGACCCGCACCGTCGTCACCGCCGGGAAGGCGCGGGTGACGGCGTTGAGGATGCGGGCGTCGTCGGCCGTCGAGGTACTCTTTTCGGTCAGCGTCGCCATCCAGCCATGCGGGGCGCCCGCGAATGTGTTGGGCGAGAACACCATGACGAAATTGATGCCCATCGTCTCCCACTCGACCTGGCGGAAATTGGCGATCCTGGCGGTGACATTGCGTCCGAGCACGTTGACGGCGATGGTATCGCCGAGCTTCAGCCCGATCTCCTTGCCTTCTTGCGCCGAAAACGAAACCAGCGGCTCGCCGCTGTAATCTTCGGGCCACCAACTGCCCTCGGTCAACGTCGCGTTCTGCGGCTGCCTGGTGTCATAGGTCAGGCCGCGGTCGCCCCTCAGCACCCAGGCGCCTTCCGCCGGCACCTTCACCTTGTCGACATCGATACCGTTCAGCGCCATCACCCGGCCGCGCAGCATCGGCACCTTGGCCAGTACGCCCTGCGGCGCCTCCTTGCCGATCAGCGCCGAGAAAGACGCGACATCGGCGCTCTGGATGTCGACGAAGAAGAAGTTCGGCGCCCGTTCCGGCAGGCTGCCGGAGATCTGCCGCCTGAGATTGCCGTCGATCAGCGCCAGCGTCACCAGCAGCGTCAGGCCGAGCCCCAAGGACAGCACCACCGATGGCGTCAGCGCGCCTGGCCGATGGATGTTGCCGATAGCGAGCCTGAGCGCCACGAAGCGCACGCGCGGGCTCTTCCTGGCCGCCCATTGCACCAGTGCGCCGACCACGCGCAGCACCAGGAAGGCGAAGACGGTAGCGCCGACAAAGATCGAGGCGATGCGCTGGTCGCCGGAAAACAGAATGGCCAGCGCCGCCAGCAACAGCGCGATGCCTATGGCCGCCGCGACATAGGCGGGGCGCGGCAAGCCGCGGCCTTCCAGCCCCATCTCGCGAAACAGCGCGGTTGCCGGCACATCGCGGGCGCGGCCGAGCGGCAGCAGCGCGAAAGCCAACGTCACCAGCAGGCCGAACAGCGCCGCCATGCCGAGCGCGCCGGGATAGAAGCCGCCTGCGGCCGGCACCGGAATGACGGATTGCAAGGCCGCACTCGCTGCGAACGGCATCAGCGCGCCGAGCACAAGGCCCAGCACGATACCCAGTGCGGCAATGATCAGGATCTGCACCAGATAGACGGCAAAGACGAAGCCGCCCGAAGCGCCCAGGCTCTTGAAGGTGGCGATCACGCCGCGCTTGCCGTCGAGATAGGCGCGCACCGCATTGGCGACGCCCACACCGCCGACCACCAGCGCCGTCAGCCCGACCAGGGTCAGGAACTGAGAGAAACGTTCAATGTTCGACGACAGCGCGGGCGCCGCGTTGCTGCGTGTGCGGATCGACCAGCCTGCTTCGGGGAAATCCGTGGCCGCCTGGTCCTGGACGCCCTTCAGTCGCGCCTCGTCGGCGTCTGCCGGCAGGCGGATCTTGTAGGCATTCTCGACCAGGCTGCCCGGCTGGATCAGTCCAGTGGCCGCCAGCCCGTCCGTCGAGATCATCAGCCTTGGCGCGAAGCCGAAACCGTCGGACACGGCGTCCGGTTCGGCGACCAGCCTGGCGCGCAGTTCGAAAGTGGCGGTACCAAGCTTCAGCCGGTCGCCGATCTTGACGTGCAGCCGCTCGAACAGAAGGTCGGGTGCCGCCGCACCGAAGACGCCGAACTCTTCGCCGAACAGTTCCTGTTTCGACAGTGCCGGCTCGGTCTCCAGCGTGCCATAGAGAGGATAGGCATGGTCGACCGCCTTGGCCTCGACCAGCGCCTGGTCGGATCCGTCGGCCAGACGCGCCATCGAACGCATGCTGGCGGTCCGGGAAACTGTGCCGAGCCCGTCAAGGAAGCTGCGCTCCGCCTGGCTGGCGTCACGCTGATTGATCTCGAAGCGAAGGTCGCCGCCCAGCAGCGTCTGGCCCTGATTTGCGACACCGGCGGTGATCGAACGCGCCACCGAGTTGACGCCGCCGATGGCCGCGACGCCGAGCGCGATGCAGGCGAGAAAGATCAGGAAGCCGGACAGGCCGCCGCGCATCTCGCGCAACGAGAAGCGGACCGCGAGCCTCAACGTCCGGGACAGCGGCATCAGGCCGTCACCTTGACAGGCGCCGGCGCCTCGATCCGGCCCGAGCGCATCGATACCTGGCGCGAACAGCGTGCCGCGAGCGCCGGATCATGGGTCACCAGCACCAGCGTCATGCCGCGCTCGGCCGCCTTGGCAAACAGGAGGTCGGCGACCTGCCGCCCGGTCGCCTGGTCGAGATTGCCGGTCGGCTCGTCGGCGATCAGGATGCGCGGCGACGGCGCCAATGCGCGGGCGATCGCCACGCGCTGCTGCTCGCCGCCCGACAATTCGCCGGGATAGTGGGTGACGCGGTCGCTGAGGCCAACCGCCGCCAGCTCGCGCGCCGCCACCGAAAACGGATCGACATGGCCGGCCAGTTCCAGCGGCACCGCGACATTTTCCAGCGCCGTCATGTTGGGAATGAGATGGAAGGACTGGAACACGATGCCAATGTTTCGGCCTCGAAACGAAGCAATCTGGTCCTCGCTTTTGCCGTTGAGCAACTCACCAGCGATTCGGACCGTACCCGAATCGACCCTTTCCAGGCCTGCCAGGACCATCAGCAATGTCGACTTGCCGGAGCCCGAAGGCCCGACGATGCCGGTCGCCTCCCCGGTCGCCACATCAAGGCTGACACCCTTCAGCACATGGACCGATGAAGCGCCCTCGCCAAGGGTCAGGGATACATCTTTCAGCGCGATGACGGCTTCTGTCAAAATGAAATCGTCCTATAATCTGGGAAGGCTCTGCTTGCCGGAAGCCGTCGACTGAAGAATTCCTAGCTCATATGGGGCCTGCCGCATGTCTTTCAAACGCAGTATTGCCGCAGGCCTCATGGTTTTCCTCGCCATTTGCGGCGCCATGCCGTCAGCGCGTGCCGAGCCGTTCAAAATCGTCGGCTTCGGCGACAGCCTGACGGCGGGCTATGGCCTTGGGCCGGACCAGGGCTTTACCGACAGGCTGCAGGCCGCCCTTCGCGCCAAAGGCCATGATGTGAGCGTCGCCAATGCCGGCGTTTCCGGCGACACGACGAGCGGTGGCCTGGCGCGGCTCGACTGGTCGGTGCCCGACGGCACGCAACTGGTCATCCTCGAACTCGGCGCCAACGACATGCTGCGCGGCGTTTCGCCCGACATCACCAGGAAGAACCTCGACGAGATGCTGAGCAAGCTGAAGCAGCGCAAGATTGCCGTGCTTCTGGCCGGCATGCGTGCCGCACCCAATCTCGGCCCCGACTACCAGAATGCGTTCGACGCCATTTTCCCGGACCTGGGGAAGAAATACGACGTCGTGCTCTACCCGTTCTTTCTCGACGGCGTCGCCGGCCAGCCCGGCATGCAACTCGAGGACGGCCTGCATCCGAGCGTTGAAGGCGTCGACCAGATAGTCGAACGCATCCTGCCGACGGTCGAGAAGGTGATCGCGGCAGTGCCGGGCGATTCCTAGCAGATTGGAACTGTTTCCGCGCAGGGGGCTTTTAACAGGGACTGTGGCCAACAAACCTCTTGCTCCGTTTGACTATCGATGATTCGCTGGGGATGACAGTTCGATTCGAGGAAGGGAGGCTCTTCATGCCGCGTCTTTTCACCGCCCTCGAAATTCCGCGTGACGCTGCCCTTTCGCTGTCCCTGCTGCGGGGCGGCTTGCCGGGAGCCCGCTGGATTGATGTCGAAAACTACCATCTGACGCTGCGCTTCATCGGCGATGTCCCCGGCCATGTCGCCGACGAGATCGCCAACGCGCTCGACCGCGTCCACCGCCCTTCCTTCTCGCTGGCGCTGTCCGGCGTCGGCGCTTTCGGCCAGAAGAAGCCACATGCGGTGTGGGCAGGCGCTTCCGCCTCGCCCGGTCTGGCCGCCCTTCAGGGCGAGATCGACCGCATCTGCCAGCGGCTCGGCATCCCGGCCGATCCCCGCAAGTTCATGCCGCATGTCACGCTGGCACGCTTACGCAATTCGACCCCGCTGGACGTCGCCCAATATCTGTCGGCGCGCGGCAATTTCTCGACGCTGCCGTTCCGCGTCGGCCGTTTCGTGCTGATGTCGTCGCGCGATTCGGTCGGCGGCGGACCCTACATCGTCGAGGAAGCCTGGCCGCTGTCAGGCACGGACGCCCGTGCGTCCACCCTTGTCGCCAGCGCCTCCGACGCCTCGCGGATCATGCGATAGGCGGAAGCGAAGGCTTCTGCCTCGTCATGATAAGGATCCGGCACGTCGCGTGACTTCCCCTGCGCGAACTCCAGGAACAGATGAATGCGGTCCTGCACGGCTGCCGGCGCCAGCGCCTTCAGGTCGGCGACATTCGACCGGTCCATGCCGAGGATCAGGTCGAAACGGTGGAGGTCCTGCGGCGTGACCTTGCGCGCCCTTTGCCCGGAAATGTCGACGCCGTGCCGCACCGCGATCGCGATCGCGCGTCGATCGGGGGCAGAGCCGGCTTCCCAGTCACTGGTTCCCGCTGAATCGAGCAGGATATCCCGGGCCGATCCGCGCTCGGCCCAAACGGCGCGGAAGACACCTTCCGCCAGCGGCGACCGGCAGATATTGCCGAGGCAGACGAAGAGAATGGAGTTTATGGGCTTCGCGCTCATCGATCCGTCGCTATGGTGAGGGTCGTTTTCGAATAGCACAGGATATGGACATGGCGAGAGAGAAACTGGGCAGGCAAGCCGCTGAAGCCGCATTGACCGGTCTTGACGGCTGGGCGCTGGCGGAAGACGGCGCTTCCATCAGGCGCACATTCACCTTCGCGAATTTCTCCGAGGCTTTCGCCTTCATGACCCGCGTCGCGCTTGCCGCCGAGACGATGGACCATCATCCCGATTGGTCGAATGTCTACAAGACCGTCGACGTGACGCTGAACACTCACGACGCTGGCGGCGTCACCGCGCTCGATATCGATCTGGCCAAGAAAATGAACCGTTTTGCCGGCGCCTGAGGCCTGGTATCGCCTCGACAAGCCCAAATCGGCACCGGCATCTTGTAGCCGGGGTCGGGTTTCACCACATTTTCCCCCGCGGGCATGCGCCGGATGCGCATGGGCGCTCGCAAGGAGACACTGATGGCGCAACAATCCGGTTTTGATTTCTTCGGCTTTGGCGGCAAGCTGGCAGACGAGAGCGAAGTGCGCGAGAAATTCTGGCGCACAGCCAAGAAGGCCGCGCGGCAGATCCCCTACATGGAAGAGGTCGTGGCCGCCTACTACTGCGCCATGGACAAGAACACCCCGCTGCGCGCCAAAGGCATTCTGCTGGCCGCGCTCGGTTATTTCGTGCTGCCGGTGGATGTCATCCCCGACTTCGTCTTCGGGCTTGGCTTCACCGACGACATCGCCGTGCTCACCGCCGCGATCACCGCCGTCAGTGCCCACATCACCACTGCGCACCGGCAGGCCGCCAGGGACGCCATGGCCGACAAGGGCTGAACTCACGCACGGAACGCCGTTGAAGCCGGCTTTCTGCGGCAGCGTAAAAAGTCAAACTCTTGCCGCTTTCGTGGCCTCCAAGTCGCCAAAGGGATGTCGCACCAGCCGCTCGCAAGGCGGCGGCGCGGGAATGGCGGCGGTTTCCTCGGGTAAGGATCCTTTTCTCTTCGGAAATTCACCGTTTGGTAACCCAGATTAAATCAAAATGAAGCGACGGGCAGGACGCCAAGCCGGCCTGCCTCCGCACCATTTGGAATACGGGAAAAGCGATGCGCGGATTAATTGCACTAGTTTCGAGCCTGGTCCTGGTGGCCGTGGCAGCGCCGGCGCTGGCGCAGTCGGCGACCAAGATCGGCCAGCACAATGCCTGGGGCACCTACAGTTACCAGGCATCGGGCGGCAAGGTCTGCTATGTCCTGACCGTGCCGACCGACAAGCAGCCGCCGACGCTCGACCATGGCGACATGTTCTTCTTCGTCAGCCAGCGGCCCGGCCAGCAAGTGTCCTACGAGCCGCAATTCATTGCCGGCTACAATTTCCAGGACGGCTCCAAGGCCACCGTGACCATCGATAAGAAGACGTTTTCGATGTTCACCCGCGGCAAATCGGCCTGGGTCGAGAATGCCGCCGAGGAGCCGGTGCTGATCGCCGCCATGAAGACCGGCACCGACATGAAGGTGACGGCGAAGTCCGGCCGCGGCAATCCCACCTCCTATGTCTTCTCGCTGAAAGGTATTTCGGCGGCGCTGACGTCGATTGCCAAGTGCAAATAGGCAAGGAGTGCAGGCACGCACTTCGCTTTGAATGAAAGGCCGGGCCGCAAACCCCAGCCTTTTTGCTTTCAGCCTTGCGCCGATCCCGGCCCGGCCTCCGCCCGCCGCCGCCGGATCGCCTCGGCGATGAAAACACGCGACAGCGCGTGGTAGAGCGGCTCGTGCGAGATCATCCGCGCCGTACCGTAGCCCAGCATCGAGGCCAGCATCAGCGCGATGACATTGTCGTGATTGCCGGTCATCTCCAGGATGATGACGAAGGCGGTCATCGGCGCCTGCACCACCCCGGCGAAATAGCCGGCCATGCCGAGCAGTGCCGCAGCCCCCGTGCTGGCGCCGAAGAGGAGGCCGAGCGAACTGCCGATGCCGGCGCCGACCGCCAGCGAGGGCGCGAAGATGCCGCCCGGAATGCCCGAGATCATCGACAGCAGTCCCGCCAGGAACTTTTCGGCAAAGAAGAACCATGGCAGCGGCGTGCCTTCGACGGCGCCCCGTGCCTGCACGTAACCGGTGCCGAAGGTCAGCCCGCCCGAGGCGATGCCGATCACTGCAACCAGCAGCCCGCAGACGGCCGCGACCAGCAAAGCGCGCTGCAAAGGCTGCCCAGTGTTCCAGCGCCGGATCCGGCGTGTCGCCTTCAACGCCAGCAGCGAAAACAGCGCGCCGAGCCCGCCGCCGATGACGCCGCAGGCGATCACCAGCGGCCACTCGGCGGCAAACGAGATCGTGTCTTTGGCGACGCCGAAATAGGTGTAGTTGCCGAGCAGGCCGAGCGAGGCGAGGCCGGCCAGGATCACCGCCGTCAGCACCAGCCCATTGGTGCGTGCCTCATAGGTGCGGCCCATTTCCTCGATGGCGAAGACGATGCCGGCCAGCGGCGTGTTGAAGGCGGCGGCGATCCCGGCGGCCGACCCGGCCAGGATCAGCCCGCGCGCCTGCACCATGCCGCCCCAGCGTGCGGCCTGCAGCATCAGCGATGCGCCGACCTGCACGGTCGGACCCTCGCGGCCGATCGAGGCGCCGCAGAACAGGCCGACGATGGTGAGCATGATTTTGCCGACCACCAGCTTGAGGGACAGGATATGACTTCGGTCCTCGTCGTCGCGAAGATGGCGGGCGGCGATCGCCTGCGGAATGCCGCTGCCTTGCGAGCCGGGAAAGAAGGTGTGGGCAAGCCAGGCGCACAGCACGAAACCCAACGGCGTAACGGCAAGCGGCAGATAGAAACGCCAGCCGCCTGCGTCTCCTGTCATCAGGTGAAACAGTTCCTGCGCCCTGTCCGCCAGCACCGCGAACAGCACGCTGATCACACCGATGCCAAGCGCCCCGGCCCAGAACACCAGGCGCGGCTGCCACACCCGCCGTGAGCCCCACATCGCGCGCGAACGCCGCAGCATGGGATATCTTCGCGATGTGCCGGCCATGTCTGTCCTCGAGCGGGGAGTATCGAGCCCTAACACGTGCAGGCCAGAGGTTAAACCGGCACAACCCATGACTCTGCCCTCAACCTGTGCTATGCGCCGCGCTTCCTTTCCGGCACGATGCGTGAAATCGGCCGCAAACCGCTTATATCAGTGCAACCATGACCCTTTCATTCGATCTCACCACCGACGGCACCCGCGACGCGTTGCGCGCCCGCGCGGCACAGCCCGAAAAGCAGTCGCTGATCGGCCTGACGCGCGTCGAGCTCGCCGAGGCTCTGGTTGCATCAGGCACTGTGCCCGAGCGCCAGGCGAAAATGCGCGCCCAGCAGCTGTGGCACTGGATGTATGTGCGCGGCGTCTCCGATTTCGCCGGCATGTTCAACATTTCCAAGGATCTGCGCGCCGAACTGGACAAGCACTTCACCGTCGCCAGGCCCGAGATCGTCGAGGAGCAGATTTCCGCCGACGGCACGCGCAAATGGCTGTTCCGCTTTCCGCCGCGCGGCGCCGGCCGGCCGGTCGAGATCGAGACGGTCTACATCCCCGAAGAGGGTCGCGGCACGCTGTGCATCTCCTCGCAGGTGGGCTGCACGCTGACCTGCTCGTTTTGCCACACCGGCACGCAGAAGCTGGTGCGCAATCTGACGGCTGAGGAGATCCTCGCCCAGCTGCTAACCGCCCGCGACCGGCTCGGCGATTTTCCCGACCGCGACACGCCCGACGGCGCCATCGTGCCGGCCGAGGGCCGCAAAGTGTCCAACATCGTCATGATGGGAATGGGCGAACCGCTTTACAATTTCGAAGCGGTCAAGAAGGCGCTGCTGATCGCTTCCGACGGTGACGGCCTTTCCTTGTCGAAGCGCCGCATCACGCTATCGACCTCCGGCGTCGTGCCGGAAATCTTCCGCACCGGCGAGGAGATCGGCGTCATGCTGGCGATCTCGCTGCATGCCACCAATGACGATCTGCGCGACCTGCTTGTGCCGATCAACAAGAAGTATCCGCTGAAGGAGCTGATCGCCGCCTGCCGCGCCTATCCCGGCCTGTCGAACGCCAGGCGCATCACCTTCGAATATGTGATGCTGAAGGACGTCAACGATTCCATCGAGGACGCCAAGGGCCTGATCAAGCTGCTCAAGGGCATTCCGGCCAAGATCAATTTGATCCCGTTCAATCCGTGGCCGGGCACCAACTATCAGTGCTCGGACTGGGAGACGATCGAGAAATTCGCCGATTACATCAACAATGCCGGCTATGCCTCGCCGATCCGCACGCCGCGCGGCCGCGACATCCTCGCCGCCTGCGGCCAGCTCAAATCCGACTCCGAGCGCATGCGCAAGGTCGACCGGCTGGCGCTGGAAGCGATGATGATAGCGGGGCACGGCGAGGCGTGAGCCGCCCCGTCGCCTG
Organism: Mesorhizobium sp. WSM4808; assembly: GCF_055811675.1. Taxonomy (NCBI): domain Bacteria; kingdom Pseudomonadati; phylum Pseudomonadota; class Alphaproteobacteria; order Hyphomicrobiales; family Phyllobacteriaceae; genus Mesorhizobium; species Mesorhizobium sp. WSM4808. The sequence goes on along the minus strand of NZ_JBVVQX010000005.1, from coordinate 91,254 downwards.
GCTAAGACGCTTCGCCATCATGGCGGTCGGCTATGTCGCCGCGGTGCTGACTTCGATCCTGGTGCCGGTGCTGCTGATCGCTCTTCTGGAAGGCATCGAAGACGGCAACTGGTCCATCATTTTCGCCTTCGACTGGCTGGGCTCGTTCCCGCTCGCCGTGTTGACCGTGATGATCGGCGCGCTGTTGATCGTCGGTCCGGCGCTCTTCGTCGCCGAACGGTTTTCGCTGCGGGGATGGTTCTACTTCGCCGCCACGGGTGCGATCACGTCCATCGCCTTTGGCGTATCCATGCCGCGCTCGGCCAGCAGCTTTGTCTTCAATCCGGGCTTTCTGGGTTTTCTCGCCACCGCCGGCATCGCCGCCGGTTCGGTCTACTGGCTTCTGGCTGGACGCAGATCCGGCACGCGACAGACTCTGGGCCGGGATTGATGGCGCGTCTCGTCGGCTACCTCGTCCGTTTCACCGTCATCCTGTTCGGCTATGCCGTCGCCTCGCTGGCGGCGAGCGCCTTCCTCAATATCCTGTTGCTGGCATCGCTCGGCTACACGCCGGAGCATGCGCATCCGACGGCGACGGCTTCCCTGTATTTCTCAATTCCCTTCGCCGCCCTGTTCGTCGCCTATTTCGCCCTGATGCCGGCCTCTGTCGTCATCCTGCTTGCCGAAATCCTCGGCCGGCGCGACTGGCTGTTCTATGCGCTGGCGGGCGCGGTGGTTGCCGGTGTTTTCCTCGGGCTTGCCGACCACAGCGGTGACACCGCCTTCGCCGTCAGGGACACCAGCGCCATCATGGCCGTGATCGGCAGCGGCATGGTCGGTGGTATCTTTTACTGGCTCAGCGCCGGGCGGTGGGCCGCAAGCTGGTGGCAAGGCGAACCAGGATCAAAAGAGGATGGCCAGACAGGATGACGGCGCCTACTTCGCCTGGGCCGTCAGGATCTTGAGGGCGAAGGCGGAGAACACGCCGGCAAACAGATAGTCGACCACCCGCGTGACGCGCGGGCTGGCCTTCATCGCCGCCGAAAACTTTTCCGCCGCCAGCACCATCGGTACCGTCACCGGCACCGACAGCACGATGAACATCAGCCCAAGGAAAAACAGCTTTCCCGGTGCGTTCGGATCATGCGCGGAGACGAACTGCGGCAGGAAGGTCATGAAGAACAGGATGATCTTCGGATTGAGCAGATTGACGCCAAGGCCCGCCGCCCAGCTGCGCAACAGCGAAATCTCGGGGCCTGTCTTCTTCTCCGGCGAAAAGGCCGAGCCCCTTGTGATCGCCTGCCAGGCGAGGAAGACCAGATAGCCGGCGCCGAAGATCTTCAGCACGAAAAAGGCCGTCGGCGAGGCGACGATCAGCGCCGAGACGCCGACCACCACCAGCGTGGTGTGGATCAGCGTGCCGCACAGCGCACCGGCCATCGAGGCAAAGCCGGTGGCGCGACCCTGGCTCAGCGTGCGCGAGACGAACAACGTCATGTCGGGCCCAGGCGTGATCGCCAGGATCACGGTGGCAATGGCGAACTGGATCAGCGTGGTGGTGTCTGGAATGAACGACATGAGCGGCCCCAGGGATGGAAGCGCCTATACAGGATGCGCCGCGACGGTGCCAGACGCAGGAGCGATCCGATGGTCGATCCAGCGGGCGCGTGGCGAAGACATCAGCTGGCGGCCACCCCGGCGCAAATCCTATGCCGGCCTGCTCAGTCGCATCCTGGCGGGCTCCGTGGCGGCAGGCTGATCGTTCCGGACATCGGAGCCGCCGATGAGCAGGATCTGATCGATCGGCTTGGGCCTGCCGAGGAAATAGCCTTGCGCCTCGTTGCAGCCTTCGACCTGCAGGATGGTGAGTTGGACAAGTGTCTCGACGCCTTCGGCGAGTACCGGAATGTCAAGGCTGCGGCCCAGCGTCAGCACCGCCCGGATGATCGCCTTGGCCTGCGGGCTTCGCTCGACATCGGCCATGAACGAGCGGTCGAGCTTGATCTTGTCGAAGGGAAACGAGCGCAGCGTGTCGAGCGAGGAATAGCCGGTGCCGAAATCGTCGATCGCGATCGTCACCCCCAGCGCCTTGATCTGGCGAAGGACATGCAGCGTACGCACCTTGTCGGCGACGATCGTCGATTCGGTCAGCTCCAGTTCCAGCCGTTTCGGCGACAGCCCGGTCTCGACCAGGATCTGGTGGACGAGCTTGGCGAGATCCGCATGCGCGAACTGCACCGGCGACAGATTGACCGCGATCTTGTGGCCATTGTCCCACGAGGCCGCCTGACGGCACGCGGTCCGCAGCACCCATTCGCCGATCGCCATGATCGAGCCATTCTCCTCGGCAATCGGAATGAATTCGACCGGCGCGATCATGCCATGCACGGGATGGGTCCAGCGCAGCAGCGCCTCATAGCCGCAGGTGGCGCCGGTCGGGACCGAGGTCTGCACTTGATAATGCAGCGAAAGCTCGCCGCGCTCGATCGCCTGCCGAAGGTCGGTGGCCAGCGCCCGGCGCGCCCGCGCCGTCTCGTCCATAGCGGATTCGTAGAAGCAGACCGCCCGCGTCACGTCGTTCTTGGCCCGGTACATGGCAAGATCGGCATTGCTGACCAGCCGCTCGCGATCGGCCCCGTCGCGCGGATAGACGGCGACGCCGATGCTGGCGCCGGCAGCGATTTCAAAATCGTCGAGCCGCAACGGCTCGAACAAGGATTTCTCCAGCCGCGAGACGAGGCCGAGAAGGTCGTTCTGATCCTTGAAGCGCTTGATCGCGGCGAACTCGTCACCGCCGAGCCGGGCGACGAATTCGCCCTCGCCGGTGAGTTTCGCCAACCTGCGGGCGACGATCTTGAGCGCCTGGTCGCCGGCGGCGTGCCCTCTGAGGTCGTTGATCTCCTTGAAGCGGTCGAGATCGATGACGATGACCGCCGTCATCGTTTCCTCACCCTCGCGCGCCCGGTCGATCTCATGGTCGAGGCGGTCGTTGAAGGAGACCCGGTTGGGAAGACCGGTGAGGGCGTCGTTGAGGGCAAGATGCTGAAGCCGCTCGAAGCTTTCCAGGCGGCCGCGTTCGTCGATCAGGTAGCTGGCAAAGCCGGTCGCCGCGACGATCAGGCCGACAATGGCGACGGCGACCGCCATCGCCACCAGAATGTCGGGATTGGTCCCGGTGGTGATGAAGGACAGCGGCGTCACGGCCACCGCCGCCATCGCCGTGAAATGCAGGCCGACGATCGCCAGCACCAGCAGCCCGATGGCGAGATACTGCGACCAGCGGTATGGCCGGCGCACGGCATGGCCGACAGCCACGGCGGAAAACGCCACCGAAATGAACAGCGAGGCGGCGACATAGGAGCCGTCCCATTCGACGATGCCGGCAACGTGATAGGCCATCATGCCGGTGTAGTGCATGGCCGATATCGCCAGCCCGACGACGCATCCGCCCCACTCCGGGGCCAGACGCTTGTCGGAGGCAAGGGTGAAGCCCGCCCCGGTGCCGGCAATGGCGATGACCAGGGATGCCATGGTCAGGACCGGATCGAAGGTGATCGGCGCGCCAGGCTGATAGGCCAGCATGGCGATGAAGTGCGTGCACCAGATCGAGGAGCCGGCGGCGACCGCGGTCAGGAACAGCCAGCCCCGCATCTGCACGCCGGCGGTTTTCCTGGCACGGTCGAAGAGGCCGATCGTCACCCAGCAGCCGGTGACGCACATCAGCGCTGCCAGCAGGACGAGCCACAGATTATGCTCCGTGGCGATACATGATATAACGCGCATCAAGAACGGCCCAGGCCCGAGGGCGCCCACGGCGAAGCAGGCAAGAACTGCCCGGCACATGCCAAGGCGGCTTGCATCAGTGTTAGCTGCAGGGCGTGAAAACTTGATTAAATCTCTCCAGCAAATGCAGCCCTTGATTGCAGCAGGTTGTTTTCCCCTGCTCACCCCTCGCCATGGACTGGACCAGAAGCCATGCACGCGCGTGCTTGCTCGCTTTGCCGTTCCTGCTAAAAGGCCCTCCGACAATCCGTGACGCCTCGGCTGGGGCGTCCGCCATCGACGGAGCAGAAATGTCCAAGGCCAAAGACGTCAAGAAAGTCGTGCTCGCCTATTCCGGCGGCCTCGACACATCCATCATCCTGAAATGGCTGCAGACCGAGCTCGGCGCCGAGGTCGTCACCTTCACCGCCGATCTCGGCCAGGGCGGCGAACTCGAGCCGGCGCGTCGCAAGGCCGAGATGATGGGCATCAAGGACATCCGCGTCGTCGACGTGCGCGAGGAATTCGTCTCCGACTTCGTCTTCCCGATGTTCCGTGCCAATGCCGTCTATGAAGGCACCTATCTGCTCGGCACCTCGATCGCGCGGCCGCTGATCTCCAAGCATCTGGTCGAGATCGCCAGGGAGACGGGGGCCGACGCGATTGCGCATGGCGCCACCGGCAAGGGCAACGACCAGGTTCGCTTCGAGCTATCCGCCTATGCGCTGAACCCCGACATCAAGGTCATCGCGCCGTGGCGCGACTGGTCGTTCAAATCGCGCACTGACCTGATGAACTTCGCCGAACAGCACCAGATACCGGTGCCGAAGGACAAGAAGGGCGACGCGCCGTTCTCGGTCGACGCCAACCTGCTGCACTCGTCCTCCGAGGGCAAGGTGCTGGAAGATCCGTGGGTGGAGCCGCCGGAATTCGTCCACCAGCGCACCGTTTCGCCGATGGATGCGCCTGATACCGTCACCGAGATCGAGATCGAGTTCCTGAAGGGCGATCCGATCGCGCTCAACGGCAAGAAGCTGTCGCCGGCGACCATGCTGGCGGCGCTCAACGATCTCGGCCGCGACAATGGCATCGGCCGGCTCGACCTGGTCGAAAACCGCTTCGTCGGCATGAAATCACGCGGCGTCTACGAGACGCCCGGCGGCACGATCCTGATCGCCGCCCACCGCGCCATCGAATCGATCACCCTCGACCGCGGGGCCGCCCACCTCAAGGACGAGTTCATGCCGCGCTACGCCGAGCTCATCTACAACGGCTTCTGGTTCGCGCCCGAGCGCCTGATGCTGCAGGCGATGATCGACAAGAGCCAGGAAGACGTCGAAGGCACGGTGCGCCTCAAGCTCTACAAGGGCAACGTCATGGTCACTGGCCGCAAGTCGAAGAAGACGCTCTATTCCGACGCGCTGGTCACCTTCGAGGACGACCGCGGCGCCTACGACCAGAAGGACGCCGCCGGCTTCATCCGCCTCAACGCGCTGAGGCTGAGGACGTTGGCCGCGCGCAACCGCACCAAGTAGCGCGGATGCGCGGTTTCGGTCACTGCCTGGCGCCGCTGGTTGTTCTGGCGACGCCAGCGGCCAGCCAGGAGTTCGACCCCGCCTCTCTCGACCTTCCGGCGCTGATCGAGTGCAGGGCGGACGTTCCGACCTACAACGACTTTGCCCTGTGGCTGTCCAGCGCACCGGGTGCCGTTGAAACGCTTGGCTGGACGGAGGTTGCCTCGGGCAATCCGTTTCTCAGCCAATACGAACTGCCGGCCAAAATCCGCGTGTTCAACCGCGAGACGGGATCGATCGTGTTTACCGCTGCGGGGCCGATGGCCGTGCTCGACGGCGTTGCCGCGCCGGAGCTTGCCAAAGAACTCAACGTCATGGCCGTTTTTTCCACGCCGCAAAAATTCCTTGGCGAGAAGGTCGTTGTCCACAGTACCGAAGAGTCGGAAGGATTGACCTTCTCCACGGGCGTCAAGCTCAACGTCTCGACCGTCGAGTCCCACCCCGGCAAGACCCTGGCCGGCTGCTCCTACACGCTCGAAATCAAATAAAACCCGGCATTTGCGCCGGGTTTTCGATCAAGTCAGAAATGGCGTCAATCGCCGTCGATCGCCGTGGCAATGCGGGCGATGGCCTGCTGATAGACGCTCGCGGAATTCCAGCCGGCAATCGCGCCCATATTCGCACTCGCGCTCGCGCCCGCCCGCCAGCCATGGCCCTTGAGGAAGTTGGCGGTGGAAGCCAGCGCCGTGCCCTTGTCGCGCAGGTTTCCGCCGCCGACGCCATATTTCAGGACGTTTCCTGGCAGGAACTGCGTGTGTCCGATCTCGCCATGCGCGGCGCCAACCGACGAGGCTGACAGCGCCCCGCGATCAACCAGCTTCAGGGCTGCGATGGCATGCGGGTAGAAGAACCCCGGGCGGCGGCAATCATAGGCAAGCGTCAAAATGGCAGAGACGGTGTTCTGGTTGCCCATGGCCGAACCGAAGCCGGTTTCCATACCCCAGATGGCGAGCAACACGCCCGGCGACACGCCGTAATTCGCTTCGATCTTGGCGAACAGCGCCGCATTCGACTTTTTCAGCGACCGGCCCTTGGAAATAATCGCCGCGCCGCCGCGCCGCCGCATGAAATCGTCCACCGAGCCGCTGAAAGCCTTGTGAATGCCACGGTCGACGGAGATCGTCTTAGTCGCGTAGTTCGCCCCGGCCAGAGCGGCCAGCCCCTTGGCGCCTACACCTTCCGACCTAGCCTGCGCGGCAAAATCCTGCTTCCAGGCCTCGAAGCCGGCGCCGGTCTTGCCGCAGCTGGCCGCTGCCTGTGCGCCCGTCGCCAGCGCAAGCACCGCCACCACGGCCGCTGCAAACATCTTTCCCTTGGCAAGAATTGCCATGTTGATCTCCTGGTTGCCTGAATCACGTCCCAATTGCGAACTTGCCAGCGAAACGCGCACTTGTCACTGTCACCGCTGCAATGCTGGCGAATGCCGTGGAATTTGCCTAGGATCAAGTGATTATTGTGGCAAGGGGGCTGCATGCAAGACGTTGATGTCGTCATCATCGGTGCCGGCTCGGCGGGTCTTGCCGCCGCCAGGACCCTGCAGGCCGCGGGGCTTTCCTTCACGCTGCTCGAAGCGATGGACCGAATCGGCGGGCGAGCCTGGACCAGCGACCAGCATTTCGGCGTGCCTTTCGACATCGGCTGCGCCTGGCTGCATGCCGCCGACCGCAATCCCTATTTTCCCGAAGCCCAGGCGGCAGGCTGGACGTTGCATCATCACGACATGAACGTTGATCATCTCTACTACCGCGAGCGCAAGGCGAGCGAAGCGGAAGAAGCCGACATGAAGGCCGCCGACGCAAAGCTGTTCGAACTGCTGGCCAGGCATGAAGTGAAGGACGGAGATGACGATCGTCTTTCGGCGCTTTTGGCAAAAGGCCATGCGCCGCGCGCCGCCGCCACCTTCGCCGGGCCGATGGATTTCGGCGCCGACGAGGACGAGATCTCGATCCTGGACTTCCGGGCCGCTGCCGATCTCGACCCGAACTACTTCAGCAAGGAGGGCCTTGGCGCGCTGGTGGCGCGTTTCGGCGCCGGCGTGCCGGTCGAACTGTCGACGCCGGTGCGCAAGGTCCTGTGGGACGTGCCCGGCGTCGCCTGCGTCACCGATCGCGGCACCGTCCGCGCCAAAGCGGTGATCGTCACCGCTTCGCCGGCGGTGCTCGCCTTCGAGGAGATCGCGTTCTCGCCGGCCCTGCCCGACACGCATTTCGGCGCCTTCTTCGACCTGCCGATGGGCATGCTGACGAAATTGCCGGTCGAAATTTCGGGCACCAGGCTCGGGCTGCAGCCCTTCGACGACCTGCTGATCGAACGGATGGCCAGGCACGACATCTACTTCCTCTGCTTCCCGTTCGACCTTGACTTGATGGTCGGCTTCGTCGGCGGCGATTTCGCCTGGGAAATGTCGGCAGCCGGCGAGGCAGCCGGCATCGACTTCGTCGTCGACCGGCTGTGTGGCATCTTCGGCGGCGATACGCGCAAGCATGTCGGACGCGCCATGATGACCGATTGGGGCGGCGAGCGCTTCGTGCGCGGCGCATATGCCGCGGCCCGCCCCGGCCGTTCACTGGCGCGCGCCGCACTCATGCAGCCGGTGGCCGACAAGATCTTCTTCGCCGGCGAGCATCTGGCCGGCTCGCTGGTCCAGACCTGCGGCGGCGCACGGCTGTCGGGCGAGGCCGTGGCAAGGCAGGTTGTCGCCCAGCTTGCGGCCAAATAGCTTCAGGAAAATGTGGAACACCGCGCGGCTGTTCGCGTTGGGCACGGGCCGCCGTGAACATTTATGTCACCTCCGGTGAATTGAGACCGACATGAAACTCTTCGACTGTCCGCATTGCGGCCATCGCATCTATTTCGAGAACGCCAAGTGCCTGAACTGCGGGAACCTCGTGCTCTACGATCCCGAGCACGCGCGCTTTGCGCTGGCGGGCGTCGACGGCGTCTTCCAGTGCACCAACGCCGATGAATGCGCCTGCAACTGGATGGCGGAACCGGGTCACGCTTTTTGCCGCGCCTGCGTGCTGAATCAGCTGATCCCGGATCTCTCCGTCGACGGCAACCGCCGCCGCTGGATCCGTGTCGAAGCGGCGAAGAAGCGCGCCATCTACTCGCTGCTGGCCTTCGGGCTGCCGGTGGCGCCCAAGCAGAACCCGGCCGACGAAATCGGCCTTGCCTTCGACTTCCTCGCCGATCCGATCGGCGGCGGCCCCGGCGGCGAGCGGATTCTGACCGGCCACGACAATGGTTTGATCACGCTCAATGTCGCCGAGGCGGATTCGGCCGAGCGCGAGAAGCGGCGCGTCGAGATGGGCGAGAACTACCGCACCTTGCTCGGTCATTTCCGTCATGAGCTCGGGCACTATTACTGGGACCGCCTGATCCGCGACGATCCGCACAGGCTCGAAGCTTTCCGCGCACTGTTCGGCGATGACCGCGCCGATTACGAACAGGCGCTGAAGGCCTATTATGCCAATGGTGCGCCGCCCGACTGGCAGCAAGACCACATCTCGGCCTATGCGACCTCGCATCCTTGGGAGGACTGGGCCGAGACCTGGGCTCACCACCTGCACATCACCGACACGCTGGAAATGGTGCACGCGCTGAACTTTCCGCTCGGCCGGCTGGAGACGGTGGAGGCCAACGACTTGCCGCGCGGCGACACAGGCGGCGGGTTGCAGGCCGCACCCTCGGATCCGGCGACCGCGCCCGAGCCTTTCGAAAAGATCCTTGCCCGCTGGCTGGTGCTGTCGGAGGCCTCCAATTCGATCAACCGCTGCATGGGCCTGCCCGACCTTTATCCCTTTGTCATTTCGGACGTCACGGCGCGGAAATTGGAATTCGTTCACGAACTTCTGACCGATTTGCCGAAAGAAGCGGGAACAAATCGTGAGTTGGCGCAAGCGTTTTAGCGGGAACGCATAAGCTGCTGCCCCGTTTTGGCTGCCGAGGGACCTGAAAACGGAGAGAAACCATGAAATCCCTGTTGTTTCCGGCGGTAGCCGGAATGCTGACCGTGATGTCGGGCGCCGCGCTTGCCGATACCGCTGTCTCAGCCGTCACCGATCTTAACGTGCGCGCCGGACCCGGCCCGCAATATCCTGTGATCGGCGTGCTCACCGCCGGCCAGTCGGCAACGCTCAATGGCTGCATCGAAAACAGCAAATGGTGCACCATAGCCGAGGCCGGCGGCCAGGGCTGGGTCTATTCCGACTATGTCACGGCCGATATCGGCGGCAGCCGCGTGGTGCTGACGGAACGGCGCTCCAGCGTTGCTGTCGTCTCGCCGCCTGAGGACATCGGCAACTACTCGACCGATTATACCGGCGCGATCATCGCCAGCGATCCGGTCGTGGATGACTTCCCGCCGCCTCCGGCTGAAATCCGCACCTATGTCGACACGCATCGCCTCGATCCCATCTATCTCGAAGGCGAAGTGGTGACCGGCGCGACCCTGCCCGACACCGTCGAGCTACGCGAGATTCCGGACTACAATTACCGCTATGTCTATGTGAACGGCCAGCGGGCGCTGATCGATCCGCAGACCCGGCGCATCATGTACGTCGTTCGCTGACGACAAATCGGCACAAGCGGCCGCTGCGATTGCAGCGGCCGCCAGCAGGCGGCGCCGCCGCGCGGCGCTCTCCTGCGCCGACTTGCTTGGCCTAGTCCTTTGCGGAAAACCATTCCGATTTTTCCGGCCATCGGTTAGTCAAATAGGCGATGACTTTGGCAAGGGAGCCCGCGTGACCATCGATCCGGCCGCCTTCGAGCGTTACAGGCATTCGCCGAACGCCAGGACGACCTTACCGCGCCTGTTGCTCGGAACGGGCATCGTGGTCCTTTTTTGGGGAGCAACCACCGTGGCCGTGCTGGTCGGCGGCACCTATGCCTTCATCGCCTGGCAGGCGACCCCATCATCCGGCATTCAGGGCTTCCTCGCTTCGCCCCTCGGCATCCTCACCGCGCTCGTCTCGTTCGCCGGCATCTGGATCGGCCTGTGGGTCGCGATGCGCTGGGTGCACGGCGAGAAGCTGTCGGCGCTGCTCGGCAACAGCCGACGAGTTTCATGGCCCGACTTCCTCAAAGGGCTGATCGCGGTGCTGATCACGTCGTTCATATCCGAGGTCCTGCTCTATCTGCTGCAGCCGCAGATCACGCGTGGCCCGATCGGCCTGTCGTCCTGGCTGCTGTTTGCGATCCCGATCGCCGCGCTCACTTTGCTGCAGACATCCTCTGAAGAGGTGCTGTTTCGCGGCTATCTGCTGCGCGGTCTCGCCAACCGGTTCACGAGCCCGGTAATCTGGGCCCTGCTGCCGGCCCTGCTGTTCACCTCGCTGCATTGGAGCGCGAGTTCGTCGCCAGCCATCAATGCTTGCGTGCTGGCGTCTATCGCCGCTTTCGCGCTGCTGCTGACGCTAGTGGTCTACGCAACCGGCAATCTCGGCGCCGCCTTTGGTGCTCATCTCGGCAACAACCTGACCGGGTTTCTCTTGATCTCGCATCAGGACAGCTACAATTCCTTCGCCCTGTTCAACGCCAGGCCGCTCGAAGGGCCGGGCTGGGCGACGTCGGATGCGGTTCTCATCGCCTTCATCGGCATCGCCTGCAGCCTGCTGACCATCGTGCTGCTTCTACATCCGCGTTCGCCGCTCAAGCTCGCCGCCGAGCTTCCGGACCGGACGAGCACGGCGTGATTGCAGGCCCGGGAACGACGCAATCCGGCCTTGTCTTGACTCCGCGTCCGATTTCCTGTCTACACGCCCCGAATTCCGCGACGAGTATCCCTCCGAGCAAGCCGACCAGGACGCCGAAACCTCTTTGAGGTGAAGTGCTGTAAATCGATCCTGGAGGCCAACACCCGGCAGCGCTGAGCGCCCCCGGGTGCTTTTTGGTTTTGGCTTTTGGTTGGACACTGGGCGCGAACGCATTACCTCTCGGGCATCATCCGGGTGCCAGGGAAAAGGAAAACGAATGTTTGAATCGCTACAGGAACGTCTTGGTTCGATCCTGAACGGCCTCACCGGCCGCGGCGCGCTGTCGGAGGCTGATGTCTCGGCAGCACTGCGCGAGGTGCGCCGCGCGCTGCTCGAAGCCGATGTGGCGCTGGAAGTGGTGCGTTCCTTCACCGACAAGGTGCGCGAGAAGGCCGTCGGCGCTGCCGTGGTCAAGTCTATCAAGCCCGGCCAGATGGTCGTCAAGATCGTCCATGACGAACTGGTCGACATGCTCGGCGCCGAAGGCGTCGCCATCGATCTCAATGCCCCGGCGCCGGTCGTCATCATGATGGTCGGCCTGCAGGGTTCCGGCAAGACGACCACTTCGGCCAAGATCGCCAAGCGTCTTTCCGAGCGTCAGAACAAGAAGGTCCTGATGGCCTCGCTCGACACGCGGCGCCCCGCCGCGCAGGAGCAGCTTCGCCAGCTCGGCGAACAGGTCAAGGTTGCCACGCTGCCGATCATCGACGGCCAGTCGCCGGTCGACATCGCCCGCCGCGCCGTGCAGGCGGCCAAGCTCGGCGGCCACGACATCGTCATCCTCGACACCGCCGGCCGTACCCATATCGACGAGCCGCTGATGGTCGAGATGGTCGACATCAAGAAGGTGTCGAGCCCACACGAAATCCTGCTGGTCGCCGATTCGCTGACCGGCCAGGACGCCGTCAATCTGGCCAAGAGCTTCGACGAGCGCGTCGGCATCACCGGCCTCGTCCTGACCCGCATGGACGGCGATGGCCGTGGCGGTGCGGCTCTTTCGATGCGCGCCGTCACCGGCAAGCCGATCAAGCTGATCGGCACTGGCGAAAAGATGGACGGGCTGGAGGAATTCCACCCCAAACGCATCGCCGACCGCATCCTCGGCATGGGCGACATTGTCTCGCTCGTCGAAAAGGCCGCCGAGAACATCGACGCCGAACAGGCGGCGGCGATGGCCAAGAAGATGCAGTCGGGCAAGTTCGACCTGAACGATCTCGCCGGCCAGCTTCAGCAGATGTCGAAGATGGGCGGCATGGGCGGCATCATGGGCATGATGCCCGGCATGGGCAAGATGAAGGACCAGATGGCCGCCGCCGGTCTCGACGACAAGATGTTCGGCCGCCAGCTCGCCATCATCTCGTCGATGACCAAGGCCGAGCGCGCCAATCCCGATTTGCTCAAGCATTCGCGCAAGAAGCGCATCGCCGCCGGTTCCGGCACCGACGCGGCCGAAATCAACAAGCTGCTCAAGATGCATCGCGGCATGGCCGACATGATGAAGGCGATGGGCGGCAAGGGCAAAGGCGGCGGCCTGATGCGCGGCATGATGGGCGGTCTCGCCTCCAAGATGGGCCTCGGCGGCATGATGCCCGGCGGTATGGGCGGCATGATGGGCGGCGGCATGCCGGACCTGTCGAAGATGGACCCTAAGCAGCTCGAAGCCTTGCAGAAGCAGGCACAGGCAGCCGGCCTTGGCGGCGGCATGAAAGGCCTTCCCGGCGGCGGTGGCCTGCCTAGCGGCATGCCCGGTCTGCCCGGCGGCATGAAACTCCCCGGGCTTCCCGGCCTCGGCGGTGGCGGGCTGCCCGGCCTTGGCAAGAAGAAGTGAGGACGCCATGAACGAAGAGAAGGACATGGCCGACGCCCGCGCTCTCCTGTCCGATTACCGCGCCTCGATCGACAACATCGACGCGGCCCTCATCCACATGCTGGCCGAGCGCTTCCGCTGCACCAAGGCGGTCGGTGTGCTGAAGGCGACGCATGGCCTGCCCCCGGCCGACCCGGCACGCGAGCAGCAGCAGATCGCCCGGCTTCGCCAGCTGGCGAAGGACGCCCATCTCGACCCGGATTTCGCGGAAAAATTTCTCAACTTCGTCGTCCGCGAAGTGATCCGCCACCACGAACAGATCGCCGCTTCCGCTTCCAACGGCGTGACGAAAACTAACTGAAACCCAATCAACGAACTTAGTTTAGGAGAAAAGAAATGCCCTTGAAGATCCGACTGGCCCGTGCGGGCTCGAAGAAGCGTCCTTACTACCACGTCGTCATTGCCGACGCCCGTTCGCCGCGTGACGGCCGGTTCATCGAGTCGATCGGCTCGTGGAACCCGCTGCTGCCCAAGGACGGCGAACGCGTCAAGGTCGACGCCGACCGCGTCAAGCATTGGCTGGCGCATGGCGCCCAGCCGACCGACCGCGTGCTGCGCTTCCTCGACGAGGCTGGCCTCGTCAAGCGCGACGCCCGTTCCAACCCGAAGAAGGCCGAGCCGGGCAAGAAGGCGCAGGAACGCGCTGCCCTTCTGAAGAAGGCGCAGGAAGATGCCGCTGCTGCTGTTGCGGCCGCCGCTGCACCGGCCGAGGCGGAAGCCGCCACCGCCGAATAATTGCTCTATTCGCATCCAGGAAAACGGCGGGCCATGTGCCCGCCGTTTTGCTGTCCAGTTCTGTCTGTAAGAGCTGCCGATCAATAACCGTCCGGGCAGCGGTCGACGTAGACGCGGCCACGGCGATCACGGTAGCGGCATTCGCCACGCTCGCTCGCCCGGCCGATCAGCGCGCCGGCAACGGCGCCGACAGCACCACCGACGACGGCGCCTTCAACCGGATCGCCAGCGACCGCCGCACCGACGGCAGCCCCACCGAGGCCGCCTACGGCCGCGCCTTTTTCCGTTTGCGAACAAGCGGCGAGCGGCACCAGCAGCGCCATCAAAAGCATCATTTTCTTCATCATCGTTCCTCTCCGATAGGAGCCGCCTCCGCCGCCAGGCGAATCTCTAACTCGCAACTCCGCGATTCGATCCCTGAGACATTGCCCGGCAAGGGGTTCAGGCTTTCAGCGGAAAGCGATGCTTCGATCTGGATCTAACGGCTGAACGGGATCAGCGCGCGGACGCGCGCAGATACACGCCACCCCACAGGATAATGCCGAGATAGACGCCGAACAGAATGTGCGAGAACAGCGGGCTGTCGACACGGACATTCGTGGCGATGGCGCCGCCCATATAGGCGGTGAGCAGGATGGCGCCGAGCACCGAGGTGCGCGGCAGTGCATAGAGAGCGGTCGAGATCAGGCCGATGACGCCCAGCATGCGCGCGACATTGGCATCGGCCGGCCAGCCGAGCGGCACCATCGTCTGGGTGACGACATCGAGCGGCGGCAGCTTGATGACGCCATCGAAAATCATGAACAGCACGATGACGCCGCTGAGCGCGCGGCCGGCCCATAAAGCGCCCGGCGAGACGGGCGCGATTTCGGAAATGCTCATGGTGGTCCCTCCTAGTGGTTCGAGCCCTTTTCGCTGGGGTCGAACCAAGGACGTGGCATGGGGCTGCGATCCGACAGAGGTCCGATTGTTTTAAGCCCGCGCGCCTTCGCCTAGGAAAAATAAAACTTTTCCGCGGGGATCATCTTCGGCGGCGTTTCGCCCAGCGCTTCGAACACCGAGATTTCGCAGACACGGCAGAGGCCGTCGAGTGCAAGGTCGTTGGCCTCGGTGCCGAACGGATCCTCGAGCTCTTCCGACAGCGCGTCGAGGCCGAAGAAGGTGTAGGCGATCAACGCCGTGAACAGCGGCGTCGCCCAACCGGTGGTCGAGATCAGGCCGATCGGCAGCAGCAGGCAGACGATGTAGGCCGTGCGATGCACCAGCAGCGTGTAGGCGAAAGGTAACGGCGTACCGGCGATCCGCTCGCAGCCGGCCTGGATGGCGGCGATCGACGCGAGCCTCTCATCGAGGATACGAAAGCCGATCGAGTCGACGTCGCCCGCCCGGCGTTGCGCATTGGCACGCCGGCCCATGCGCCTGACCATCTCATCCGCCGGATTGGAAAAGGCTGCTGCCTTGTCCGCCTCGGCGTCGATGAAGGCACGGGCATCCTTCATGCTGTCGATCTTGCGCAACTGCCCGCGCAGGAAATGGCAGAAGGCGAGCGCTTCCATCAGCAAGGCGCGCTGTTCGGTCTGGTCCGGGATGAGGCTGGTGGTGGCGCGGGCCAGGTTGCGCATTTCGAAGACCAGCGCGCCCCACAGCTTGCGCGCCTCCCACCAACGGTCGTAGGCGGCGTTGTTGCGGAACGAGAGATAGATCGACAATGTCACGCCGACCAGGCCGAAAGGCGTGATGTTGAAGACGCTGAAATCAAGCTGGAACCGGCGCGCCACGGCCAGAATGATCGCGGAATAAAGCGCGAAGCCCAATATCTGCGGCAGGATGCGTGGCACGACTGACCCGCGCATGATGAAGAACAGCTGCAGGAATGTGGGGCGCGGGCGAACGATCATCGAAGGCCTTTCACGGGCCGGCATCGGCCCTCAGCTCCTCTATTGTGCGATGCGACAGGTCCGCAAGCCCAGCCGCCAGCGACATCGCCATGTCGTCCTTGCAGCGCCAGGACTATCGGCACGCGCCGGTCGCGGATATTGAAGAGCACGTGGGCTGCGGCCCATTTCTGCAGGCGAGAGAAACGAATGACCGGCGAGACCGATCTGAAGACACTGCTGGCGTCGATGACGCCGGAACTGCTGGCCGGCACCTATGTCTTCGCCACGCTGGCGCCTGGCGTCGCTCAGCCGGAAGGCGTTGAGGCGGTGATGGTGTTTCGTGAGCGCGAGGGCGTGACGCTGATCGTAACCGAGGAGAAGGCCATCGCTGCGGCACTGACCGCGTCATTCCGCTGCCGGATGGTCACGCTGAACATCCATTCGTCGCTGGAAGCCGTCGGCTTCCTCGCCGCCATCACCACGCGCCTCGCCGCCGCCGGCATGGGCGTGAACCCGGTTTCGGCCTTCTACCACGACCATCTGTTCGTCCCCGCCGACCGGGCGGAGGAAGCGCTGGAGCTGCTGGTTGGGTTGGCGGCTGAGAATCGAAGCTGAGGCTGGTGCTGCCCCTCATCCCCCTGCCGGGACCTTCTCCCCGTGAACGGGGAGAAGGGAGCTAACGGCCAAAGGCCGAACACGCGACTGCGGGCCGCCGATCGTTCGGCGCCCCCGCGGAGGGCCCGCCGCGGCAGCGGCGATACGGCCCGTGAGCGAAAACTAAGCCGCCTTCTTCTTCGGCTGGATCAGGCCGCGCTCGACCAGCAGTTCGGCGATCTGCACCGCGTTGAGTGCGGCGCCCTTGCGCAGATTGTCGGAGACGATCCACATCGACAGGCCATTGTCGATGGTCGAATCCTCGCGGATGCGCGAGATGAAGGTGGCGTCCTCGCCGGCCGATTCCAGCGGCGTGATGTAGCCGCCGTCCTCGCGCTTGTCCAAGACCTGGCAGCCTGGGGCTTCACGCAGGATATCCCGCGCCTCGTCGGCGGTGATCGGCTTTTCGAACTCGATGTTGACCGCTTCCGAATGGCCGATGAACACCGGCACGCGCACGCAGGTCGCCGTCAGCTTGATCTTGGGGTCGAGCATCTTCTTGGTCTCGGCGACCATCTTCCACTCTTCCTTGGTGGAGCCGTCGTCGAGGAACACGTCGATGTGCGGGATGACGTTGAAGGCGATGCGCTTGGTGAACTTCTTGACCTCGACGCCATCGGCGACGAAGACCGCGCGGGTCTGGGTAAAGAGTTCGTCCATACCTTCCTTGCCGGCGCCGGATACCGACTGGTAGGTGGCGACGACGACACGCTTGATGGTGGCGAAGTCATGCAGTGGCTTCAATGCCACCACCAGCTGCGCCGTCGAGCAATTCGGATTGGCGATGATGTTCTTGCGCGTGAACAGCGAGATCGCGTCCGGGTTCACTTCCGGCACGATCAGCGGCACGTCCTGGTCGTAGCGGAAGGCCGACGAATTATCGATGACGACGCAGCCCTGCTTGCCGATCTTCGGCGACCATTCCTTGGAGACGCTGCCGCCGGCCGACATGATGCAGATGTCGGTGTCGGAAAAATCATACTGGTCGAGCGTCTTCACCTTCAGCGTGCGGTCGCCGAACGACACTTCCGTGCCCTGGCTGCGCCGCGACGCCAGCGCCACGACTTCGCTTACCGGAAAGCCGCGCTCTTCCAGTATGTTGAGCATTTCCCGGCCCACATTGCCCGTGGCGCCGACGATCGCTACCTTGAAACTCATCGAAAAATCTCCTGTCCCTCTCCGCTTGGTTTTTGGAGAAACCCGCTGGCCGATGCGGGTTCCGTCCCCCGGGCCGAACCCGGGAGAGGGTGGTTAGGCCAAGGGAGTCACACCGTTTTGGTGGTGGTTTTGGCCATAGTTTTGGTTGAACGCAGGAACGCGTGCTCCGACCGTCCGCGAACCATGCTGCCATGGCCGGAGAAGTCGAGTGCATAAAGCGCCATCAAAAGGCCGCGCATCGAAACTGTCCTGTTCGGTGCCGGCTTTTACGCGGTTTGCGTCAAGAGTCAATTGGCGAGCGACGCCGGTTTCCCCTGCGCCCTGTACAATCGCGGCTGCGCGAAGTACGAACGGTCAAGATTGTTTGGCTGGCGCTAGGTCGGCCCCGGCATGTGCTCCATGATGAGCGCGGACCCTAAATTCCGAAAGAGTGAGATGTCCAACTTCGAAGCACTTGTTCCAGCGCTTGCCAGGGCGCTGGAAAAACGCGGCTATTCCGAGCTGACGCCCGTCCAGAAAGCGGTCGTCGCGCCGGAACTCGGCGAGGCCGATGCGCTGGTTTCGGCGCAGACAGGCTCCGGCAAGACGGTGGCCTTCGGCCTCGCTCTGGCGCCGACCCTGCTTGAGGGCGCGGAGCGCTTTGGCCACGCCGCCGCACCGCTGGCGCTGGCGGTGGCGCCGACGCGCGAACTCGCCTTGCAGGTGACGCGCGAACTGGAATGGCTCTACGAACTGACCGGCGCCACCGTGGCGTCCTGCGTCGGCGGCATGGACATGCGCTCGGAGCGGCGTGTGCTGGAGCGCGGCGCCCATATCGTCGTCGGCACGCCCGGCCGGCTGCGCGACCACATCACCCGGCGCTCGCTCGACATGTCGGCGCTGAAGGCGGTGGTGCTCGACGAGGCCGACGAAATGCTCGATCTCGGCTTTCGCGAGGACCTCGAATTCATCCTCGACGCCGCTCCGGCCGAACGCCGCACGCTGATGTTCTCGGCCACCGTGCCGCGCTCGATCGCCACGCTCGCCCAGGGCTACCAGCGCGATGCGGTGCGCATTTCGGCCGCCGGCGAGGAGAAGCAGCATCTCGACATCGAATACCGGGCGCTGAGCGTCGCCCAGCCCGACCGCGAGAACGCCATCATCAACGTGCTGCGCTATTACGAAGCCAAGAACGCGCTGGTGTTCTGCAACACGCGTGCCGCCGTCAATCATCTGACCGCGCGCTTCAACAACCGCAACTTCTCCGTCGTGGCGCTTTCGGGCGAGCTCAGCCAGAACGAGCGCAGCCATGCCTTGCAGGCAATGCGTGACGGCCGCGCAAAAGTCTGCATCGCCACCGATGTCGCGGCGCGCGGCATCGATCTGCCCAATCTCGAGCTGGTCATCCACGCCGATCTGCCGACCAATCCGGAAACGCTGCTACACCGCAGCGGCCGCACCGGTCGCGCCGGGCGCAAGGGCGTCAGCGCGCTGATCGTGCCCAACAGCGCCCGCAAGCGCACCGAGCGGCTGCTGCAGAACGCCGGCCTCAAGGCAACATGGGCGAGCCCGCCCTCGGCCGACGACGTGATGCGGCGCGACGACGAGCGCATCCTGGCCGACCCGGTTTTCGACGAGCCGGTGAAGGACGACGAACGCGGTTTCATCGACGCGCTGCTCGCCAGACATGGCGCCGAACAGGTGGCCGCTGCCTTCGTGCGCCAGTGCCGCGCCAGCCGCTCGGCGCCCGAGGACCTCATGGAGATCGCGCCCTTCACGCCGTCGCGTGAAAGACCGGCGGGCGAAAATTTCGCGCGCCGCGACGAGGCGCCCAGCCGCCGCGACGATTTCGGTGACAGCGTCTGGTTCTCGCTGTCGATCGGGCGCCGGCAGAATGCCGAGCCGCGCTGGCTGATCCCGATGCTGTGCCGCACCGGCAGCATCTCGAAGCGCGAGATCGGCGCCATCAAGATGCAGCCGGAAGAGACCTACGTGCAGATATCAGCCGACTGGGCCGACCGCTTCCTGGCCGCGATCGGTCCCGACCGCAAGCTGCAAGGCAACATCCTGGTGAAGCGGCTCGACGGCCAGCCCGATTTGTCGCGCGCCGGCTATCAGCCGCCAAGCCCCGACAAGAAGCCGCATCGCGGCAAGGCGCCGTTCGACCCCAACGCGCCGAAGCGCAAATTCGAAAAACGTGCACCGGCTTCAGCCGATCAGCGCCCGGCTGCCGTGCATGAGGCAAAGCCATGGGCAAAGAAGCCCGGCAAGCCGAAATTCGACACCACCGGCGCGCCTAAGCACAAGAAGGCGATGAAGCGGCCCGACTAGAGCATTTCACCGTTTCACGGAAACGGCGATCTGCTCTAACTCTTTGTTTTGACGCAATTCCCAAGGGAAAACGCTATGCGTTTCCCGGGAAAACCGCTTCACACTTTTCCTAGAATTGCTCTAGGACTTCGGCCGGAGGGACGCGCTTGCCTGCAGGCCAGCCTTGATGGCCGCCCAGCTGGCCGATGCCGGCGTCGGGCGATGCTGCTTTGCGATGCGTTCCGTCAGCGATGAGCGCCAGTCCGCGTCTTCCGCCATCCTGCGGATCGCAGCGTACCAGCCGGCCTGGTCATTGGAATCGATCGCCGGCATCAGCCCGCCGCTCGCCTCGATCAGCGACGGCGCGGTCGAGACGATGACCGGAATGCCGAAATCGAGACATTCCGAGGCGCCATAGCCCCAGCCCTCGATATGCGAGGGAAAGACCCCGAAGGAAGCGCTGCGATAATATCGGATGAGCTCCTCATCGCTGATCGCTCCGGTGAACGTAACCCGCTCAAGCAATCTCGGATGGGCCTTGAGATAGGCGCGCAGCGGATCGATCATCCAGCCCCAGCGCCCGGCGCAGACGAGCCGCGGCAGCTTGACGTCCTCGTCGAGCGCCTGCTGCCATATCCGTGCCAGCAGGATGTGGTTCTTGCGCACTTCGATGGTCGAGCAATAGAGCACGAACGGCTCGTCGGCCTCGATGCGCGAAGTCTGGCCGATGCGCGAAGCCGTCTCGTACAGGATGGACGGCATCGGAAACCGGTATACCACCGGCTGCGTGACGCCTGCCTGTTGCATATGATCGGTCAGCGTCGCACCAACTTCGTCGGATGCACAAAATGCCGGCGCGCCGGAACGCACGAGGTGCTCGAGATATGACCCGTAGCGAGCCTCGCCAGGGCTCATACCAACCATGTCGGGGCGCAGTGTCGGGATGAGATCGTGGCAAAGAAACGCAAGGCCACCGGCGCGCCCGGAGACGGCGGCTCGGTCGTCCCCGGTCAGAATGTGATGGCTGATCAGGACAAAGCCGCGTTCGGCCTCGTGCGGTTGGCTTGGAACCTGACGCGGGGCCAACCGGGTCCGCGCCCGCTGGTACAGACGATAGGCCCGGATCAGCAGCCTGGTCGCCTGATAGGCAATCCCTTTGCGGCCATGGGTCACCGTCTTGGCAAGATGGCGGTCGGCGTCGCGCTTGCCCCATGGCTGCTGCCTCACCGCTTCGAGGGCCTGCGACATCGCCGTGCGTCTCCCAGGCCATCGTTTGAGGCGCCAGGGTGAAATCTCGCCCGTCGCGACATGGTCCTGCTCGAAAGGAGCGAGGGGGCGAAACCGGCCTTCCCACGGTCGGAACGCCACCACCTCCACGCTAGCGTCGGGATCGGCCAGGGCTGCGCTGACGAGAAAGCTTTCCACCCGTGGGATGCCGACAAGTCCCTGGCCGGACGGCCAGAACGTCAGGCCGGTGGCGTCGATGGCCAACCTGGGAGACTTTCTTTCCCGTCCATCTTCAATCGCGGTTTTACTGTCAGGACTCTCGACTGTCATGTTCTGCTTCTGTCGAAGGCGGTTGCACTCGATGCCTTATGCTTCATTTGCCGCGAAGAGGGTAGCCACGGCTTGCCCATCGGCTCGGCCCTGTGCCACCTTCGGCCGGGACGTGGCGAGCGGGGGTGGCAAATGCGCGGCGAAGTGCTTCACTATGACGAGGACCAGGGTTTTGGCTTCATCACCGGAGCCGACGGCAACCGTTACACCTTCACCCGCGAGAACCTGCGCCAGCAAACCGCCATGCCCAACGGCACGGCCGTCGAGTTCGAGCCGGGCGGCGGCCAAGCGCGCGACGTCTTTTCGATCGCTGCTGCGACCGCCCCTCCGGCGGCCGCAGACCCCAGCATCAAGGCCGCACCGGCCCAGGCCAGCGTTCCGCCTGCAGCGGCCCCATCTCCTGCGCAGCATTTCGGCCGATCTTCCGAGACAGCCGAGCCCAGTGATCTCTGGGGCTATTTCTGGCGCGGCGTGACGCAGAACTATTTCAATTTCGCCGGACGCGCCCGCCGCAAGGAATATTGGGGCTACTGCCTGTTCTGGACGGTTTGCCTGCTGATCATCGGCGGCATCGGCCTGTACACCGATATGGATATGGGCGGTTTCGACAGTGATATCTCGGGCGCGATAACGGTCGGGTTGTGCGGCACGTTCCTGCTGGCGACACTCCTTCCCAGCCTCGGCATGATCGTGCGCCGGCTGCACGACATCGGCCTGTCGGGCTGGCTCTGCCTGCTGATCCTGATTCCGACCATCGGCAGCCTGATCATCCTGGTCTTCGCGCTGATCCCGACGCAGGCCCGGGAAAACCAGTGGGGGCCGGTGCCTGCGGGCGTGAGAATATAGTTTGCGTGCATATTGCAATCGCACCCAACCCTGGGTAGCATTCGCCGTAGCTAGCGTGAATGGGGGGCTGGGTATGCGCGGTGCGGTGCTTCACTACGACCAGGATCAGGATTACGGATACATCAACGGTATCGACGGCAAGCGCTATATCTTCACCCATAACGATCTGAATCAGGGGGTGACCCTCGCCAGGGGCGCCCTTGTCGAGTTTCAGCCGGATGACGGTACGGCGCACGATATAGTCGCCGTCACCCCGACAGCGCCATCGCCAAGCACGGGCCAGCCGCGGCAGCCACGCCGTTCGGCCGAGAGCAGGCCCGCCTATTCCACGGGTCTGTGGGCTTACTTCTGGCGCGCGATAATTGCGGACTATAGCAATTTCAAAGGTCGCGCCCGCCGCAAGGAATTCTGGGCCTTCTGGCTATTCTACACCCTCGGGATATTGGCGCTTCTAGGCTTCGGAATACTCGTTGACCTGGCGTTCAATGGCTTCAAAACCAATGCGGACAGGACGCCGATGAGGGCCATAGGGCTCATACCCTTCCTGGTCTTCTTTTCGGGATTGATCCTGCCGTCGATTGCCCTCGTCGTGCGGCGTGTGCATGACGCGGGTCTGAGCGGCTGGTTTGCACTGCTGGGCTTCATCACTCCCATTGGCAGCATTGCCTTGCTGGTCTTCGGACTTCTGCCGTCCCAGGTGGGCGAAAACCCTTGGGGACCAGTGCCGGCAGGCGTCAGGATCTAGCCGCTTTTCAGCGCCTCGCCCGAAAGCCTGAGAAAGACCTTCTGGCCGTGGCGTTCGGCGCCAAGCCGGTCGTAGAAGCGCAGTGCGCCCTCGTTCCAGCCCTCGGTGGTCAGGTCGATGCGGCCGATGCCTTCGCGCAGGCAATGATCGGCGAGAAAGCCGATCAGCGCCCGGCCCACGCCGGCGTTGCGGGCTTTGTCGCGCACGAACAAATCCTTGAGGAACAGCAGCCGCTCAAGATCGATGCCGGGATGCGCGATCGCCACCGACGCCAGGCCGCCGACCTCGCCGTCGACGAAGGCGAGCGCGAAATGCGGATAGGCCGGGCTTTCCTCGCCAAGCCATTTGCGTGCAGCAGACAGGGCCCGGTCAGCATCGAGAGGCGGCTGCCGGTAATGCTCCGCCATCTCGCACAATATGGCCGCGAGCGCCGTCGCGTCCTCGATCGTCGCCCAGCGGACGTCGACCGTCACGATATCAGCCCAGGAATTTGGCGATGATCGCGTCGCCCATCTGAACCGTACCGACCTCGGTCATGCCATCGGACATGATGTCTTTCGTCCGCAGGCCCGCGTCGAGCACGGCGGCGATCGCGCTTTCGACGCGGTCGGCTTCATCGACCATGCCGAAGGAATAGCGCAGGCACATGGCGAAGGAGGCGATCATGGCGATCGGGTTGGCGATGCCCTTGCCGGCGATGTCGGGCGCCGAGCCGTGCACCGGCTCGTAGAGCGCCTTGCGCTTCTTGGTCTTCACATCAGGCGCGCCGAGCGAGGCCGACGGCAGCATGCCGATCGAGCCGGTCAGCATGGCGGCGATGTCGGACAGCATGTCGCCGAACAGATTGTCGGTGACAATGACGTCGAACTGCTTTGGCCAGCGCACCAGCTGCATGCCGCCGGCATCGGCCAGCATGTGGTCGAGCTTGACGTCGGAATAGCGCGCCTTGTGGGTCTGGGTGACGACCTCGTTCCACAGCACGCCCGACTTCATCACATTGCGCTTTTCCATCGAGGTGACGTGGTTCTTGCGGGTCCGTGCCAGTTCGAAAGCGACGCCCGAAATGCGCTCGATCTCGAACGTGTCGTAGACCTGCGTGTCGATGCCGCGCTTCTGGCCGTTGCCGAGATCGATGATCTGCTTGGGTTCGCCGAAATAGACGCCGCCGGTCAGCTCGCGCACGATCAATATGTCGAGGCCTTCGACCACCTCCTGCTTGAGCGAGGAGGACGCCGCCAGCGCCGGATAGCAGATGGCCGGGCGAAGGTTGGCAAACAGCTCCATGTCCTTGCGCAGGCGCAGCAGGCCGGCCTCAGGGCGCACCTCGTAGGGCACCGCATCCCATTTGGGACCGCCGACGGCGCCGAACAGCACCGCGTCGGCCGCCATCGCCTTTTCCATGTCGGCATCGGAGATCGCCGCGCCATGCGCGTCATAGGCGCAGCCGCCGACCAGCCCCTCATCGGTGGCAAAACCGCTGCCGAGCTTGTCGTTCATGACCGCGATCAGTTTCTTGACCTCGGCCATGGCCTCGGGACCGATGCCGTCACCGGGGAGCAGGAAAAGATGCTTCGTTGCCATGGAGGAACCGTCCTGGAAAGAATTTGAACCGCGGCCTTGCTAAACGCCAAGCCGGTTGTGCGCAAGGAGTAACGCAGCGATCAAGAACAACCTCGTTCGTTTGCGATCCTTCGCGCTCCCCTCTGCCCCGCCAGCCTCCCGCAAATTGCAGCGCCTTGCCTTCACCGATGCGAGAGAATGTTGACCAGCCAGCCGAACGGATCGCGGACATAGAAGCGGCGCACGCCCCAGGGTTCGTCGGCCGGTCCGTATTCGATGGCGAAGCCCGCCGCTTTCATGGCATCGAACGCCGCATCGACATCATCGACCTCGATCGAAAGATCCGGCACCGGCGTTTCGGAGCCGCCTTGCACCATGAAGCTGACCTGGACATCCATCTTTGCTTGCGAGCCGTAGGTGGCGATCCAGCCAAGGTCCATAAGCACATCGAGGCCGAGGACATAATGATAGAAACGCTTGGCCGCAGTGGCATCCGATGTCTCGATATTGGCAACGATGCGCCGGACTTTCATCGTCGGTCGCCTTTCATTCCGTGCGCCGCAACGCCGTCACCTCGATCTCGATCTTCATTTCCGATCTGTTGAGCTGGCAGACGATCATCGTCGCCGCCGGCCTGATGTCGCCGAACGTCTCGCCGAGGATCGGGAAGACCACGTCCACGAAGGCCTGGTCAGTGATGTAGTAATGCGCCCGCACCACGTCGGCCATCTCGAAGCCGCCGTCCTGAAGCGCCTTGCCGATCGTCGCCAGGCAATTGCGCGTCTGCGCCTCCACCGTCTCCGGCATCGTCATCGTCGCATAGTCGTAGCCGGTCGTACCGGACACGAAACACCAGTCGCCCTGCACCACTGCACGCGAATAGCCGGCGGTCTTTTCGAACGGCGAACCGGTGGAGATGAGTTTGCGCATGGGGCCTCGCAGGATTTGGTGGCCATTTTGCCGGAAAAGGGTAGGGCGGGTCATGGGCCAGAGGCCACCAATTGTTGCCACGAGCCGGAGCTAGGACGGTGGAGATTAGCCGAACCCTGGCGTCTTCGTCATCCTATGGCGAAGCAAGGAGCGAAGCGACGCGGCGCAGACCCCTGGAGCTGCTCCGCAGCCCAAGGGATCCATGCCGCGACTTCAAAGCGTTGCAGCGGTTCAGAATTCTGCTCCGCCGCGCCCTCCGACAACCGTCACGGCATGGATCCTCGGGTCAAGCCCGAGAATGACGAAGGCGTGGTGGTCGCTGCCGCGTCTAGTTCCCCAGCGCCTTGTCCAACGCCGCCTTCACATCCGCCGGCCATGTCGCTACATCAGGCCACGCCTGCGGCTTGCCATTGTCGCCGCGGCGCGCAAAATAGAGCCTGTGCTTGGCCGGGTCGACCGCCATGAAGCCGTCATTGCCGCCGCAGTCATGCGGCACGCAGCCGCTGGCGTAGAAGGCGCCCGAAGCGGTCTTTTCGGTGCCGCCGCCGACCAGCAGGCTGGTCGCCATGTCGGGCATGTCCTTGCCGAGCAGCTTTTCCGCTTCCTTGTAGACGGCCTCGTTGTGGAAGGCGTCGATGATGTTCTGGTACTTTTCCGGATCGATGTCTTTCCAGTCCGTGCCGGGTTCCGGCATGTAGGTCAGATTGCCCGAAATCGTCAGCCCATCGGTCGGCGACCATTGCAAAGCCGGCTTCTCATCCCCCGGCAGCAGATAGGGCACGAAATAGATGGCGTTGTCGGACACCGCCGAGGGCGGCGCGCCGCACTGGTCCTGCTCGACCGTGGTGCTCTGGATGGTGCCGCCTTCCGGTTTCCAGACGATCACCGTCGCCGGCCCGCATTGGTTGCCGCCGTCGCCGACATCGAACAGCGCCACCTTGACGCCGCCGACCTCGACTATTTTGTCGAAGAAGACGTCATAGTTGGTGGCCAGCTGCTTGCCGTCATAGGCAAGCACCTTCTCACCGTCCTGTTCCGGTTGGGTGATGGTCAGCGTGCCGCCCTCGAAGGGTACAGGCGCCTGGCTGTCGTCATCGTCGGCTAAGGCCACATTGTTGTTGGTGCTCGGCGCGCTCTGGCCGGCGGCCCCGCCGGACGCATCGTCAGCCGGCACGAGCACCCTGTCGGTCTGTGCATGCGCGCCAGCCAGCGGCATCAGCATCCACGCCAGCGCACAGACGCCGGCAAGAAGCGAACGTGTCATGACTGTCCCTCCGCAACGAGCCCGGCGCAACGAATCCGGCCTGAAAGCTGCCGGGCCTCCGCCTGGAGTGTGTACCGCTCAGGCCCAGGGGCGCTGTTCGGCGTTGCGCTTTTCGAACGACGCGATGGCGCCGGCCTTCTCCATGGTCAGGCCGATGTCGTCGAGCCCGTTGAGCAGGCAGTGCCGCTTGAAATCGTCGAGGTCGAAGGTGACGACACCGCCGTCGGGACCGCGGATTTCCTTGGCCTCAAGGTCGACCGACACCGTGGCATTGGAGCCGCGCGAGGCGTCGTCCATCAGCTTCTCAAGATCCTCGGGGCTGACGGTGATCGGCAGGATGCCGTTCTTGAAGCAGTTGTTGTAGAAAATGTCGGCGAACGAGGTCGAGATGACGCAGCGAATGCCGAAGTCGAGCAGCGCCCATGGGGCATGCTCGCGCGATGACCCGCAGCCGAAATTGTCGCCGGCAACCAGGATCTGCGCCTTGCGGTAGGCCGGCTTGTTGAGTACGAAATCCGGGTTTTCCGAGCCGTCATCCTTGTAGCGCATTTCGGCGAACAGGCCGGTGCCGAGCCCGGTGCGCTTGATCGTCTTGAGGTAATCCTTCGGGATGATCATGTCGGTGTCGACATTGACGATCGGCATCGGAGCGGCGACGCCGGTGAGCTTGGTGAACTTTTCCATGGCTTTTGCCCGTGTTTTCGTTGCGGGGGGATTGCTGAGGCACGGTTTACACAAAGCCGGCAGCAAATAAAAGGCAACTGTTCGTGCACGGTGGCACAAGCCAGCCCGATGGTGCAGTCTGGCGGCCATGGCAGAAAACGCACACGTCCTCTATGCGCGTGAACCCGCGCTCGACATCGCCGAATTCCGGCGTGTGCTGGTCGAATCCGGCCTCGGCGAGACTCGGCCGGTCGATGATGAAGCACGCCTGCGGGCGATGCTGTCGGGCGCCAATCTGGTGCTGACCGCGCGTCTTGACGTCGAAGGCAAGCCGCTGGTCGGCGTGATCAGAGGCATCACCGACTTCTCCTGGGTCTGCTACATCTCCGAACTCGCCGTTTCCCGATCGGCACAGGGGCTCGGCATCGGCAAGGGCCTGATGGACGAGGCGCGCCGGCAGCTTGGACCGTCGGTCGCCATCAGCCTGATCTCCATGCCCGACGCCGTCGGCTTCTACGAACGTATCGGCATGAAGCGCATGGCCGACGCCTTCTGGTTCGACCGCAAGGGCTGAGGTCTCTCTGGTTGGGGAACGAGAGAAGCGCGCCTTGCCTTCTCCCCCTGTGGGAGAAGGTGGATCGGCGCGCAGCGCCGAGACGGATGAGGGGTGTTCCAGCGGAGTGAGGCGTTGGCGTTCCCTGGAACACCCCTCATCCGTCGCCTTCGGCGACACCTTCTCCCACAGGGGGAGAAGGAAACGCCAACGCTCAAATCACGTTCAATTCCCGGAACGCCCGCCCTTCCGCGACTCGACCATACCCGAACGCCGAACAATCCACCGTGCGATAGCCGCCATGCACGATCAGTTCGGCCAGCGCCTTGCCGACCGCCGGCGCCTGCTGCAGGCCATGGCCGGAGAATCCGTTGGCGAACAGGAAATTGCCGACTTCGGGATGCGGACCGATCACCGCGTTCTGGTCGAGCGTGTTGTAGTCGTAGTGGCCGGCCCAGGCGCGGGTCGGCTTGATCGCCTCGAAGGCGGGAATGCGGGTCGCCAGCACCGGCCAGATCACCTCTTCGAACAGCGGCCAGTTTACCTCGAAGTCACCGGGATCGGGTGCGCGGTCGCCTTCCGACGGTTCGGCGCCGCCGGTGAGGTAGACCGAGCCTTCCGGACGGACATAGATGCCGGAGGGATCGACCAGCAGCGGCATGTCGGCATATTTCTCGCGCGCCTCGAAGACGAAGACATTGCGCTTGCGCGGCTCGACCGGCAGTTCAAGCCCGGCCATGGCAGCCACCTTGCCGGCGTTCGGGCCGGCGGCGTTGACGACGATGCCGGCCTTCAGCGTCTCGCCATTGCCGAGGCTCACCCCGGTGACGCGATTGCCATCGCGCGCGATGGCGGTGACATCGGCGGTGATGAAATCGACTTTCTTCTGCCGCAGCGCCTTGCGGAACAGCGTCAGCATCGCATGCGCGTCGAACCAGCCTTCGCCGGTGCGGCCATAGGCGCCGGCTGAAATGCCCTCGGTCGACAGCCACGGGAACCGGCGCACCAGCGCATCGGCATCCTCGAGCACGATGTCGGCGCCCTCGGCCATCTGCGCCTCGTGATTGCTCTTGAGGACCGGCAAGCCGTCCTCGCCGGCAAGGATGAGGTAGCCGCCTTCGCGAAAGCCGATATCGGCGTCGGCGCCGAACTCTTCCTTCAGCCGCCGGAACAGCTTTAGCGTGAACTGCGACAGGCGGATGTTTTCCGGGATCGAGAATTGCTGGCGGATCGAGGCCATGGACAGCGTCGTTGCCGCATGCGCGAATTGCGGATCACGCTCGACTAGCGCGATCGTGCCGGAAAACCCTTGCTCGCGCAGATAGTAGGCGACCGAGGAGCCGACTATGGCTCCACCGATGATGACGATGTCGTAGCGCATGTTCTCTCCGATCCGGCCGATGGTGTCCTTCACGCCACCGGCAGAATGATCTCGAAGCGCGTGCCGCGTTCGCTGTCAACCAGCGCGATCATACCATCATGCGCTTTCAGGAGGGCCAGCACGATGCCGAGCCCCATGCCGGTGCCGCCCTGCTCGCGCCGCGTGGTGAAGAACGGTTCGAAGATGCGCGCCCGGTTGCTCGGCGAAATGCCGGCGCCGTCGTCGCTGACCAGGATGCTCGCCTTGCCGCCGGCGCTCGTAGCCGAGACAGAAACCGCCGTCGCGCCGTGCCTGGCCGAATTGTCGATGAGATTGGCCAGCACGATAGCCGCGTTCTCGGCCGATATGCGCAAGCCGATTTCGCCGCCGGCTCCGACGCGAACCGCCAGCCTGTTGTCGACGGGCAGCAGCGCCAGCGCCGCACCGAGCGATGTGCTTTCGCCGCTCGGCGCCAGGTTTTCGGCGCGCGCCAGGTCGAGCAGGCGGCGAACCAGCAGATTGAGCCGTCCCGCATCGGTGACGATATTGTCTGAAAAGCGCCGCCGCTCCGTATCGTCCATCGCGCCACCGGAATCGCGCAGCAGTTCGGCCGCGCCCTGGATCGCCGTCAACGGCGATTTGAGCTCATGCGACACATGGGTGGCGAAAGTCTGGATTGAGTCCGACCGCGCCTGAAGCTTCTCGGCCATGTCGAGGAAGGCGGCGGACAGCTCCGCCATTTCTCGCGTGCCGTGATGGTCGAGCGGCCGGATCGCCGCGCGGTCGCCGGCGGCGATGCGCTCGGTACGGTCGATCAGCGCATAGATCGGTCGGCTGACGGTGCGCAGGAAGATGAGGCCGATGAGCAGCGTGCCGCCGATTATGGCAATCGCCGCCAACGTCACCTTGCCGCGTTCGCCATAGAGATGTTTGATGATGTTGTTCGGCGTCCGCGACACATAGACCACGCCGGCGACCTGGCCGCCGACAGCGACCGGCAGGGCGACGAAGACACGCACCTTGGTGCCGCGGCTGACCGAATAGAGCGGTGGCGTCGGCTGGTCGGGAATGCGCAGCCTGAGCGCGCTGGCATAGTGACCGGCAAGTGCTGTGCGCACCTCTTCGGCCGCACTGAGCGACTGGCCGACCTCGCCGCGCCCGGCAATGACGACGCCCCGGGGATCGAGCAGCCGGAAGCCGGCCAGCGTGGTTTTCTGCGTGGCGTCGAGAATACCGGACAGGCGCGCACCGATCGCCGCGAAGGCAGGATCGGCGGTGGCAGCGATCGCCGCCGGCCGGGTCGGCAGCACATAGTCGGAGGCGAGATCGAGTTGCGGCTCGATCGGCTTGTACAGCGGGCCCGGATTGACGCTTCGGCTTGAATCCCCGCCTGGCCCCGGCATCGGCGCGCCGAGCTTGTCCGCCGCAATGCCGGCGTCGCGCACATCCTGCGCATAGATGGCGGCGATGGCCGCCCCTTGCGCGATCAACTCCGCTTCGGTCTGGCGGATCAGCTGGTTCTCGTAGAGGCGGAAGAAGAACAAGCCGACCAATGGCAGGGCCATTACCATGATCAGGATGGCGACGACGACCGTGGCAAGCCGTGGCCGCCACTTGCGGCCGATCCATTTGCCGGAAGTCGTCAGCCGCATCGGCCGAGCCGGAAGCCGACGCCATGCACCGTCTCGATAACGTCAGGGCAACCCACTGCTGCCAGCTTGGCGCGGATGTTGCGGATGTGGCTGTCGACGGTGCGGCCGGCGACATGGATGTTTGCGGCATAGGCGCTGGCCATCACCGCGTCGCGGTCGAGCACATGCGCGGGCCGCGCCAGGAATCCCTTCAGGATCGAGAATTCGATCCCCGTCAGGGCAAGCGCCTTGCCGTCGAAGCTGGCAGCGTGACTGGCCGGCGCCAGAGCCAATTTGCCATGCGAAAACTGCCTGTTGTCGACCGGCTCGGACGCCGCCGGGCGGGCGCGCCGCAGGATGACGTTGACGCGGGCGACCAGTTCGCGCGGGCTGAATGGTTTCGTCACATAGTCGTCGCCGCCCATTTCGAGCCCGAGGATGCGGTCGATCTCCTCGTCGCGCGCGGACAGGAACAGCACCGGCACATCGGATGTGTGCCGCAGCCGCCGGCAGACCTCCAGCCCGTCCATCTCCGGCATGCCGATGTCGAGCACGACAAGATCCGGCGCCCGGCGGCCGATCGCCTGCAGGGCGGCGGCACCGTCGGCCACGCCTGTCGTTTTCATGCCGGCCTTTTCCAGCGCAAAGCAGATCACCTCGCGGATGTGCGGGTCATCGTCGGCGACGAGGATGTGATGCGGCATGGATCAGCGGCCCGGCATGGAAGGTTCGATAGCGGAGGGAATCACGAACGGCCCCTTGGAGTCGAGATATCGAAGCAGCCGCCAGTCGCGAAAGCTCCAGGCCCGCCAGTTCTGCTGGATAGTTCGATACCAGATTTCGTCGCTGCCGCGCACGCCAGCCAGTTCGCGGACAGTGCCGACGGCCACCGTCTTGCCCTGCTGCTCGAGGAAGCGATCAAGTGCGGGAAACGCGCCAGGACCGAGCGAGTGAAGATACCAGGCGTCTAGGGGAATGCCCTGGCCGGTCATTTCGAGGGAATGGTCGACATTGTAGTTGGCGATCGTCGCTGCGAAATTGATGAAACAGCCGGCATAAAGCGTCAGAGATAACGTCAGAAGATTGGCGGACAGCAGCCATTCATTGGATTTTCTCAGCGCGATGCGGGCAATGATCAGGGCAAGGCCTGCTGCGACCAGCCCCATCCAGACAAAGGCGGCGACGCGCCAGTAGGTCAATGCATAGATGCCGACATAGAGGTCGAGCCGCAGGATCGACGAAATGACCAGCATGATATTCTGCGCCACCCAGGCATAGACCAGCCGGCGGATAAGCGGATCGGCCGATCTCTCGCTGCCTGGCCGCAGCGCCGCCAGCACGAAGCCGGCGGCAAGCAGCGCGGTAACGATCAGGGGATAGGCGCCACGATGCGCGTAGGAGGCGTAGCTCAGCCCGTCGGGAAGGGCGGCCCCGCCCCACAGATAGGTGGCGTCGAGCGCCGTCTGCAGCGCAAACAGGATGTTGAAGACGATCAGGGCGCGCAGGATGGCGGCCTTGCCGAACAGGATGTCTTCGATGGTGGTGGCGGTTTTGTCGGCTTGAGCGCTGACGGCCGGCGCCGCGCGCGGGATGCGGCGAACCAGGCGCGGCAGGCGCGGTCGCAGAAAAGCCCAGACAGCGGCGAGCACGAACAGCCAGAAGGCAATCCGCGCCAGCTGGATAAGATCGAGCAGCCTCATGAGGTCGATCAGCGACAGCCAGTAGTCGATCACCGGATTGGCGGCGCCGAACAGCGCCAGGAAGACCGCGCCCAGCGTCAGCGGCATCACCCAGACAGCGATCGCCGCCAGCCGGATGCGCCGCCGGCCGAACCGCCGCGCCGTCCTGCGCCAGCGGACGAAATCATTGGCGAAGCGGAACGGCGCCGCCAGCCCGAACAGCACGATCTGCCCGGCAATACGGGCGATGCTGTGCCGCAGCCGCCCGCTCAGCGAAAGGGCAAAGACGGTCAGCGCCGCCAGCGCGATCGAAACCGACAGGGTGCTGACGTTTTCAGCCAGCGGCAGCAGCGCGACAAGCAAGGCGATGGGCTTGAGCCAGACGCGACCGTCGCTGAAAGCCGCCGGATGCACGGCGACAACCGCGGCGGCAATCAGCAGGGCAAACAGGAAAACCGTGATCCCGGCGGGCTGGCCGTAGAACAGGAAATCCGCAAGTGCTGCCAGGAGGATGGCGACACCGAAGCGGCTGCAATAGCTCGGCGCGGCGCAGAGCAACGCTGTCATGATCGGGCTTTCCTGATGGCGTCCCGCCGGGTTGCCGGCGGGCTCTTGCGGACAAAGGGAATGAGGGTTGCGACGGGACACGCGCGCGGCGCATCGGCCAGCCACCAGTCTTCGCGGCGCAGCCGGCAAGGCAGGGACCATCGGGGTTCTGCTCGGTTTTGCATGCCGTCTGTTTGTCAGGCCGGCGGGGAAAGGGTGAGGCGGATCGGAGGAGGTTTTCCGCAGGCCTGTGCAGTTTTCGTGCAGGGGCGCGAAGAGGGGCGCCGAGCTTCCACCTCCCCCTTGTGGGGGGTCGGACCGCAGGTCCGGGTGGGGGTCCGGCGCCGCACCCCCACCCCGCTGCTTCGCAGCGACCCTCCCCACAAGGGGGAGGGTGGGGTCACAGCCCTGCCCGCTTGCCTCACCCACCCACAAGCGGCATAGATCACCCATGGAAACCTATCGCCCGCGCCGCTCCGTGCTCTACATTCCGGCTTCCAACGACAAGGCGCTGGCCAAGATCGCGCAGCTTGCCTGCGATGCAGTCATCATCGACCTGGAGGATGCCGTCGCCCCGGCCGACAAGATCGGCGCTCGCGAAAAACTGGCCGGCATTTTCGCCAACCATATTGGCCGCCGCTGCGAGATGATCGTGCGCATCAATGCTCTGGGAACCGAATGGGGCGCCGACGATTTGCTGGCTGCCGCAGGCTGCGAGGCCGACGGCATCCTGTTGCCCAAGGTCGACACGCCGCGCGACCTGCTCGAGGCCGGCGATGTGCTTGACGACAATTTCGCTCCCGACAGCGTGAAACTATGGGCGATGATCGAGACGCCCAAGGCGCTGCTCAACATCGGCGCCATCGCCGAGCTTGGCCGCGATCCGGCCTCGCGGCTCAATTGTTTCGTTGCCGGAACGAATGATCTGGTCAAGGAGACCGGCATTCTGGCAACGCCTGACCGACGTTACCTCGTGCCATGGCTGATGCAGATGGTGCTGGCCGCGCGTGCCGGCGGCATCGACATGCTCGACGGCGTCTCCAACGATTTTCGCGACCTCGACGCTTTCACCCAGGAATGCGCGGAAGCCGCGGCCATGGGGTTCGACGGCAAGAGCCTCATCCACCCGGCCCAGATCGAAGCCGCCAACCGTGCCTTCGCACCGTCCGCGGAAGCGATGGCCGAGGCGCGCTCGGTGAAGGAAGCCTTCGCGCTCGCCGAGAATGCCGGCAAGGGCGTGATCGCGCTGAACGGCAGGATGGTCGAGCGCCTGCATCTGGCGCAGGCCGAAAAACTGCTGGCGAAGGCAGCCGCCATCGGGTCATAAGTGCTCGATCGATGCGGGCGGGCTATGGCTACTCACGACAGGACTGAACAATGAAACTCTACCGCTTTCTGTCCGCTCCGGACGATGCCAGCTTCTGCCACAAGGTGACGGCGGCGCTGAACAAGGGCTGGCACCTGTTCGGCTCGCCGACCTATGCCTACGACAAGAAGGCCAAAACGATGCGTTGCGGCCAGGCCGTGGTCAAGGATATCGACGGCCAGGAATACGGACCCGATACGAAGCTCAGCGACTGGTAGGCTCCGCTCGCATCCACAGCCAGCCGGCCAGCCAGGCGATCGCTGTCGCAAGCGTCACCAAACCCAGGTCAAGGGCCCACTCCGGCACGAACGCACGGAGCGCGATAGGCACCGCGCCAATGAGATAGAGGGCGAGTGGAATGCGCGGAACGCCTCTTGCAACCACAAGAGAGATTACAAACGCCAGCGTCCCAAGCAGAAAAAGGAACGAACTGACGACCAGAGCCAGTCCGAGAGGGCCGGCGCGCAGCTCGATGATGGTTGTCAGCGGAAGTTTCGAAAATACCAGATTGATCACCACTTCCACACCGACCAAACTTGCCAATGCAACGAAGTTGATGACAAACGCGCTGATGCCGAACAGGCCCGCGCGCCGGCCAAAAGCGAGAAACAGGCCGACGACAAGACCAAGCGCCAATATCTCGGCGACTGGCGCGAGAAGTTGTGTCAGATCGGTGGTCGCGATGAGCGCGCTGCGTTTGGCCGCGTTAACCACAAGAATAAGCGCGCTTCCCACCCCGGCGACGGCGGCAAGCCGATAAAGCGTGACGCTGGGCACAGCCGCGCTCGACTGGACAGTCGTGAGATTCTCCTTGTGCTGAGGTTCTTCGGCTGGACTCCTCAGCGAAATCAACGATTGCGGACGGCGGGGTTCGGCGGTTCTGGCAGACATGTTCGTCTCCTCATTCTGAGAAACGGGGAGCCCGCGAAGACCGCAGGCCTGTTCCGGTCCCATCTGTAATCACTGCTTACATCCCCTTATCTGCATTGTAAACAGTGATTACATAAATCGCGGATCGTGCTACGGACGCGTGAAGCAGCTCTACGGAACGAAAGAAAGAGATGGCAAAAGCCAAGACGCCTCACCGCACCGACTACCACCATGGCAATTTGCGGGACACGTTGATCGATGCTGCAATTCAACTTGTCGAGGAAGGCGGCCCCGACAATGTGAGCGTGCGCGAAGCCGCAAAGCGGGCCGGCGTTTCCCCCGGCGCCCCCTTCCGGCATTTTCAGTCGAAAACAGCGCTGCTGACCGCGGTCGCCGAACAGGCCATGAACCGGCTGACAGAGGCCGTTGCCAATGCACTTTCAGAAGTCGACAGCGCGGATCCCATCGTGGCCTTCGAAGCAATCGGACAAGGCTATCTGGAGTGGGCGATCGCCAATCCCACGCATTTCCAGATTATCAGTTCCCGAACGCTGATTGATTTCGACGCGTCGGACAGTCTTCGCGGTCAGAATGAGGCCATTCGCCGGAAGATGATCGACCTGCTGACCCAGGCGCAACACCAGGGTCGGCTGGCTGCGAACACGGACTTCGATCATCTGGTTCTTGCCGCTCGTGCCTTTGTCTATGGGTTGGCACGAATGGGGGTTGATGGTCATTTTCCGGAGTGGCATCCGTCCGAGCCGCCATCGCTCGCCGTGCGCAAGGCGCTGCATCTTTTTATCAGCCGAATGGCCAACGTATCTGAAGCGAGATCCCAAGAACCCTTGCCGCCGCTGAGTTCTGGACCGACTGGATAGGAATGGACAATTCACGTGACGCAGGAAGCAGGGTGCAAATGCCTACCTGCGGCTTAGTGCTCGCGGACAGTAGCGCCGCAACCCACCACTAATCAGGCAGCCTCGGCGATATAGAGGCGCACGGTAAGTCCGGCCCGTGCCGCAAGGTTGATCAACGTATCCAGGCTGAAATTCGCGATCCTGCCCCGGAGGAGGTCGCTAAGGCGCGGCTGCGTGATTCCGAGCCGCTCGGCTGCTTCGGCCTGGGTAGCGTTCCAACTCCGCACCCGCTGTTCAATCGCGATCAGCAAGTTGGAGCGCATGGTCATGTTGGCGGCCTCGGCCGGAGTATCTTCCAGCGCGTCCCACACATTTTCAAAGCTCTGACGTTCCATCGTCACGCCTCCGCTAGATTTGCTTGAACCGCGATGCGGCTAGCTCCAAGTCTCGTTTCGCCGTCTGCTGCGTCTTTTCTGGAAGGCGTGCAGCACATAGACGGCGTCCCCTATGCTCGCGACGTAAAGCACCCGGAATGCTCCGGCGTCGTTCCGGACGCGGATTTCTCGCACGCCAGGGCCTACTGTCGTCATCGGCTTCCAGTCGCTTGGCTCAATCCGAACTGCACCTTGTGCAACTGAACGCCTGTTTCCTTGCGCGCCGCCTCTGGAAAATCCCGAAGCTGCAAGAGAATCTCCAAGAAACTCCAGGCGCTTCATCACTGGCATTGACCAGCCTTATATCAAAACCTGTATAATTGAGCAAGGCGGAGGTCACCGCCATCAGCCGCGCGTGATCGGCTCGCCAAAGCTGGGGCAGGCCGAACTCAAGGAGATCGGCGGTCAGAATAGGGACGGAATCCAGCGCTTGGTCGATCAGTAACCAGCTACGCCAGATTTTCCCAAGCGGCTCTGATTTCGTTGAGCCGTGCGTCTGCGCGACCTTCGACGTCATCGCAACTGAAATAGAGGATCGATAGCGCTGCAACGAGGCCAGGATAGCCGGAGACGGAATCCATCCTCACAAGGATTTCAGAAACCGGCAACCGCCTGCGTTCGATCATGGAGATCGCGCATTCCGCTGTCATAGGTGCCATCGGGTGGTCGAATTCGGATAGCCAAAAGTCGACCAGGGCAACGAGAGTGGCCGGTTCGACGGCAGCACTTGCGGGCAGATGGCAAAGCTCACCAAGTGCGAGGAAAGCGGCATTCGGTGAAATCCCGACGGCGGTTTCGATCAGTTCCCGGCTTTGTGGAATGTCGTGATACGGCCAGTTGCAATCGATCCGGTCGGCGAATTCTGCTTCCGTCATCTGAGCGCTACTCCGCCGCCTCTTCGATCTTCTCCATATCATCGTCCGACAGCCCGAAATGGTGGCCGATCTCGTGGATCAGCAAGTGGGTGACGATGTCGCCCAGTGTCTCTTCGTTTTCGGACCAGTAGTCGAGGATGGCGCGGCGGTAGAGCGTGATGCGGTTCGGGCCTTCGCCGGTCTGCGGGTTCCAGCGCTCGGCGATGCCGCGTCCCTCGAACAGGCCGAGCAGGTCGAAGGGCGTTTCCAGCGACAGATCGTCCATGATCTCGTCGGTCGGGAACTCGGCGATCTGGATGACGATCTCGCCGGTCAGCTTGCGGAAATCCTCCGGCAGATGGGCGTACGCCTCCAGCGCCAGGAACTCCATTTCGTCCATCGAGGGCGAGAGTTCGTCGTGCCAGGTGCGGGTCTTGTAGATGCGGGCCATGCTTTGTCCTTTGATCCCGGCATATAGGCTTTCGCACCGGAATCGGCAAATGAACGGGCCGATGCGCCTGCGCCACCCATGCGGAGAGGAATAAATTCCCCATGACTCCGCTTGACTCTTCCGACGGCCTCTGGAATCTATAGGAACATAACAGGAACAATTGTGAGTGGAAGCTGACCGTCATGGCGATGACCGCCGTGGCGCGGGAGACTGTTTTTGCCCTGCGCCGCCAGATCGCGAAAATCGAGGGAACGCTGCCCGAGCGCTTGGCTGCGCCGGCTGCCGCGACCTTCGATGCTGACGTCAACACCGATCTCACAATCGTCAGGCGCGGCATTGCCGCGGCGTTGCCGGATGCGTTCCTGCCCATCGGCGTCGAGCGTCTTGATGCCGCCCTGAGTGGTGGTCTGCCGAAGGCCGCCCTGAGCGAAATCCATGGGCTGGAAACCCGCGATGCCGGGGCCGTCGCCGGCTTCGCTTTGTCGCTCATCAGCCTGATCCTCAAGCAAACGCCGGGATTGCCGGTGCTGTGGATCGGCACATCGGAGATTTTCCGCGAGGCGGGCTTTCCCTATGCCAGGGGGCTTCATGCCGCGTTCGGCATCGAGCCGGAGCAATTGCTGTTTTCCGAGGCGCCAAAGCTTGTCGATGCGCTGTGGGTCGCCGAGGAGGCGGCCCGGATGACGGCGCTCGCCGCCGTCATTCTGGAAATTCGCGGCAATCCGCAGCGGCTGAACCTGACCGCGACGCGCCGGCTGAATGCAAGGGCGCAAGGCGCCGGCCGGCCGGTGTTCCTGCTGCGGCAGGCGGCCGAGCCCGAGCCGACGGCGGCACCTGTTCGCCTGATTGTCACGTCGGCGCCGGCGGTGCCGCGCAACACCATTGCCGGGCCGCTCGCCGGCTCGATCGGCCGCCCGGCCTTTGCCCTCAACATCGGCAAAAGCCGCACGGCCCTGCCTGGACAATTCACACTGGAGTGGAACCCCGATGAACTCGCATTCGATGAAAGAACAGGCGGGGAAAGAGACCGGGCAAAGAATCCTGTCCCTGTGGTTTCCCTATCTGGCAGTGGAAAGGATCCTGCGGCAGCGTCTGGGGCGGTCCTGGCGTTCCCGGCCGTCGGATCACCCATCTCACCCGCCGCTCGTGATCAGCCATCGCGACCGCAACGCGCAGCGCATCTCGGCCCTCGACGAGCGGGC
Source organism: Mesorhizobium sp. WSM4808 (assembly GCF_055811675.1). NCBI lineage: Bacteria > Pseudomonadati > Pseudomonadota > Alphaproteobacteria > Hyphomicrobiales > Phyllobacteriaceae > Mesorhizobium > Mesorhizobium sp. WSM4808. The sequence continues at coordinate 52,238 of NZ_JBVVQX010000005.1, read as the reverse complement.
TGAGGCGCTGCACCTGAAGCGCGACATGGGCATCGCCGATGCGCGCGCCATGCATCCGTCGATCGACGTCGTCGAGGCCGATCCGGAGGCCGACCGCCGCCTGCTCGAAGGCCTCGCCGACTGGTGCGACCGCTACACACCGCTGGTGGCGCTGGATGGCGCGGATGGCCTGTTTCTCGACGTCACCGGCTGCACCCATCTGTTCGGCGGCGAACGCGCCATGCTGGACGACATCCTGTCGCGCTTCTTCCATCAGGGTTTCGATGTCCGCGCCGGGCTTGCCGCGACGCCGGGCGCGGCCTGGGCGGCGGCACGCTTTTGCGGTGACCGCATTGTTGTGTCAGGCGAGGAGGAGGCACTGCTGGCACCCCTGCCGCTGGCCGCGCTGCGCATTGAACCCTCGACCCGCACCAGCCTGGAAAGTGTGGGCCTGCGCACGGCCGGCGCCGTCATGGCGGCACCGCGCGCGCCGCTCGCCCGCCGCTTTGGCGCCTTGCTGCTGCTGCGCCTAGACCAGGCGCTTGGCCGTCTCGACGAAGCGGTGTCGCCGCGCCTGCCCGTCGCGCCGCTTTCGGTCGAACGCCATCTGGCCGAGCCCGTCACTTTGACCGAGGACATCGAACGACTGGTGGGCATGCTGGCGGCGACCTTGAAAACCGATCTCGAGCGCCGCGGCGAGGGCGCCAGAACGCTGGCGCTGCTGCTGTTTCGCGTCGACGGCGCCGTCAGCCGCATCGCCATCGGCACCTCGCGGCCGATGCGCGAACCCATGCTGATCCAGAAACTGTTCCATGAAAGACTGGCCGCGCTCGAACAGGATATCGATGCCGGCTATGGTTTCGATCTGGTGCGGCTCTCGGTGTTGGCGGCAGCCACCTTCGACATGCAGCAGGCCGATCTTGCCGGCGAAACGACCGACGACGGCGCCGATATCGCGCTGTTCGCCGACCGCATCCGCGCCCGGCTCGGCGAGGGCGCGGTGCTCCGGCCGGTCGCGGTCGAAAGCCATCTGCCGGAGCGTGCCGTAGCCACCATCCCCTTCACCGACGCGCCACGCCGGACCACGCCGCCGAAGAAGCCGGACAGGCTGCAGGCACCAAAAACCATATTTCCGCCGGAACGGCCGATCCGGCTGTTCCGCTCGCCCGAACCCATCGATGTGCCGGCCACTGAAATGCCGGAAGGACCGCCGCTGAACTTCCGCTGGCGGCGCGCGCTCTACCGGGTCACGCGTGCCGAAGGGCCGGAACGCATCGCCGCCGAATGGTGGCGCGAGGCAGCGAGCGACCCGATCACGTCAACCCGCGACTATTTCCGTATCGAGGACGCCGATGGTCGCCGCTATTGGCTCTACCGGCAAGGTCTTTATGGCAACACGCAGGTCCCGCCGCGCTGGTTCATGCATGGTGTCTTCGCATGAACGCGCTGACCGTCATCCCCTATGCCGAGTTCGGCATCCAGTCGAATTTCTCCTTCCTGCGCGGCGCCTCCAAGCCGGAGGAGCTGGTGGTCGCGGCCAAGCTCCTGGGCTTCTCCGCAATCGGACTTGCCGACCGCAACACAGTGGCCGGCGTGGTGCGCGCCTGGCAGCAGGCCAAGGTCGAGACGCTCTCCTATCACCCCGGCTGTCGGCTGGTTTTCGGCGACGGCACGCCGGACATCCTCGCCTATCCCCAGGACCGCAAGGGCTGGGGACATCTGTGCCGCATGCTTACCCAAGCCAATCTGCGCGACGAGAACGAAAAAGGCGCCACCCTTCTCCAGCGCGGCGACCTCCTCGAATGGGGTGACCTGATGTCGCTGGCGGTCCTGCCCGGTCTGTCGGCGGGCGCGGAAGATAGTCTTCCCCTGCTTCGAGACCTCAAAGGCCGCTTCGGCAGGAACCTGCGGCTTGGCGTTTCGCCCGACTACGCCGGCAATGACCGTTTCCGCGTCGAGCAGGCCGCGGCGCTTGCCGAGAGCGTCGGTATTCCGCTGATGGCGACCAACGACGTTCTCTACCACACGGCCGAACGGCGCCCGCTGCAGGACGTGCTGACCGCGATCCGCCTCAACACGCCCGTCGCCGAGGTCGGGCTGCAACTCAGCGCCAATGCCGAGCGTCATCTGAAGCCGCCAATGGAGATGGCGCGCCTGTTCCGCCGGCATCCGCAGGCGCTGGCCGAGACGCTGCGGTTTGCGGAAGAATTGACCTTCTCGCTTGGCGACCTCCAGTACAACTACCCCGACGAGCCGACGGAATCGGGTCTTGGCCCACAGGCTGAACTGGAGCGGCTGGCGCGGGAGGGAGCGGGCAACCGCTATCCGGCGGGTGTGCCGGATTCGGTGACCAGGCGCATCGAGGAAGAGCTCGCTTTGATCGAACGCCTCAACTATGCCCGCTATTTCCTGACTGTCTACGACATCGTCAAGTTCGCGCGCAGCAAGGATATTCTCTGCCAGGGACGTGGATCGGCCGCCAATTCGGTCGTCTGCTTCTGCATCGGCATCACCGAAGTAGGACCGGAAAAAATCGATTCGCTCTTCGAGCGCTTCATTTCCGAGGAGAGAAACGAGCCGCCGGATATCGACGTCGATTTCGAGCACGAAAAGCGCGAAACCGTAATCCAGTACATCTACGAGAAATACAGCGGCAAGCGCACGGCACTTGCGGCCGCCGTCATCAGCTATCGCGGCCGTTCGGCGCTGCGCGAAGTGTCGAAGGCGATGGGCCTGTCCGAGGATGTCAGGGCATCGCTTTCCGGCTCGATCTGGGGTTGGTCGACATCGGAGCTTGGCGAGAAGGAAGCCCGCGCCGGCGGCCTTGACCGCACCGATCCGGTGTCGAGGCACGTGATGGAACGTGCCAATGAGATCATGGGCTTCCCCCGCCATCTGTCGCAGCATGTCGGCGGCTTCGTCATAACCAGGGACCGGCTCGACGAGATCGTGCCCATCGTCAAGACGGCGATGGACGAGCGCAAGATGGTCGAATGGGACAAGGACGATCTGGACGCGGTGAAGATCCTGAAAGTCGACGTGCTGGCGCTCGGCATGCTGACCTGCCTCCAGCGCGCCTTCACCTTGCTTACTGACCACTATCCAAAGGCGCGAGACAAATACGGCCGACCTTATGTGCTGGCCACCCTGCCGCCGGAGGATAGGCAAGTTTACAAAATGATCTGCCGCGCCGATACGCTTGGCGTCTTCCAAATTGAATCGCGGGCGCAGATGTCGATGCTGCCGCGCCTTGAGCCGAAAACCTTTTATGACCTTGTCATCGAGGTGGCGATCGTGCGGCCGGGCCCGATCCAGGGCGACATGGTCCACCCCTATCTGCGCCGCCGGCAAGGCAAGGAAAAACCCGAGTATCAAAAACCGGAGCTGGAGGCGATCCTCAGCAAGACACTAGGCGTGCCGCTGTTCCAGGAGCAGGCGATGAATATCGCCATCGTTGCCGGTGGCTTCAAACCGGGCGAGGCCGATGAACTGCGCCGCGCCATGGCCACCTTCAAGCGCACCGGCACCATCGGCAATTACCGCGACCGTATGATCAATGGCATGGTCGGCAAGGGCTACACGAAGGACTTCGCCGAGCGCTGTTTCAAGCAGATCGAGGGCTTTGGCGAATATGGCTTCCCCGAAAGCCATGCCGCTTCCTTCGCCCTGCTCGTCTACGCCTCCTGCTGGTTCAAGACCTTCTATCCCGACGTGTTCTGCGCCGCGATCCTGAATTCGCAGCCGATGGGGTTTTACCAGCCGGCCCAGCTCGTGCGCGACGCAAGCGACCATGGCGTCGACATTCGCGATGTCGACGTCAATTTTTCGGTGTGGGATTGCACGCTGGAAAAGGCGCCGTTCGATCCGGCCCGCATCCTCCCACGCCATGCCGAGATGCGCGGCGTCATCGAGACGAAGCATGCCGTCCGGCTCGGCTTCCGCCAGATCAAGGGCCTGTCGAAGGAGCGCATGGCGGCCTTCGTCGAACAGCGCGGCTCAGGCTACGTATCCGTCAGGGATGTCTGGCTGCGCTCCGGCCTCGATGTCGGCGACATCGAGCGGCTGGCGCAGGCCGATGCCTTCCGTTCGCTCGGCCTTGATCGTCGCCAAGCCTTGTGGGCGGTGCGCGCGCTCGACGGCAAGAGCGCCGCCGAAAGGCTGCCGCTGTTCGACCAGCCGGCGCTTCGCCTGCGCGAGCTGGAGCCTGAGACGAAGCTGCCGAAAATGCCGCTCGGCGAGCATGTCATCCATGATTACCGCGCGCTCGGCCTGTCGCTGAAGGCGCATCCGGTCGCCTTCCTGCGCGAGCGGCTCGACCGCGCCGGCGTCATCCCCAATGCGAACCTGCCTTCCGTGCGCGACGGCAGGCGCGTCTCCGTCGCCGGCCTCGTGCTGGTGCGGCAGCGCCCCGGCAAGGGCAATGCGATCTTCCTGACGCTGGAGGACGACAAGGCGGTTGCCAACGTCATCTTCTGGCAAAGGACCTTCGACCGTTACCGGCCCATCGTCATGGGCGCCCGGTTCGTCAAGGTCACCGGAAAATTGCAGTCGGAATCGGGCGTGGTCCACATCGTCGCCGAGAGGATCGAGGATCTGACGCCTTGGCTGACCGTGCTTCTGGAGAAGGTCAGCGGGGCCGAACCGGCGGTTCCTCCGAGAGACCTCGCCAGGGACGGTTCGGATCGCTCCAGCCCCACCAAACAAAGCGCGCCGATCCGGCAGGATCTCGCAACGCTATCGGAAGAGGCGGAAAGGGTCATGCCCAAGGGGCGCAATTTTCAGTAGGCAAGGCCATGCCAAGGGCGGAACGAAAGCGGACGTCGGCGATCCTTCGCGCCCCCCTCTGTCCCGCCAGCCTTCGGCAAATTGGCGGGTATAAGAAACGTGCCCCTCAGCCCGACCCACCCAAGCGCGGCGGCGGGGCCAGCACATCCTCCACCGAAAGCGTCCGCGCCTCGGAGGGCAGCATGATCGGGATGCCGTCACGCACCGGATAGGCAATCTTGGCGACCCTGGAAATCAGTTCGCCGCGCTCTGGATCCCAGGCCAGCGGCCCCTTGGTCAGCGGGCAGGCCAAGAGTTCCAGCAGCTTGGGGTCGACCTTCTTCCCGTCACGTCCGTCCGCCATCGCGCCCTCTTACTGCAAACTCGAGCCAAAATCCTCATTCTCGCGCGCCAGTGCCATTTCGGTGATGGCGATCAGCGTCTCCGCCCGGGTCTTCAGGTCGGCTGCTTCGAGCAGCGCCTGTTTCTCGGCCGGCCCGTAGGGCGCCATCATCGACAGCGCATTGACCAGCATGGCATTTTCGGCCCGGCTGACGCTTTCCCAGTCGGCCTCCAGATCGTTGGCCTGCAGATAGGCGCGAAATGCCTTGAGCAGCGATGGCCGGTCGATCTCGTTGCCCGCCTCGTCCTCATCGAGATCGGCAAGGAAAGGCGCGGGCTTGCACTGGCGAAACGGCGTCTTGACCGTCAATTCGTGGGCGATGCGAAACCGGCACACGCCCTGCAGCGAAATCAGGTAGCGGCCGTCGCCGCTTTCGGAGAAGGCGATGATGCGCCCGGCGCAGCCGACATTGCAGAGTTCCGGCTCGCCGTCGTCGCGCAAGGCGCCGTCGAGACTGGGCTGGATGACGCCGATGAGCCGCGAGCCGGCGATCGCCTCGTCCACCATCTGCAGATAGCGCGGCTCGAAGATGTTGAGCGGCATGCGGCCTCCCGGCAGCAAAAGCGCACCCTCGAGCGGAAAGATAGGGATCATCGACGGCAAATCCTTGGCGAGCCGGTAATGCGCGTTTCCCGCTTGCACCTCATTCCTCCGATCGCGCCATCAAGAAGCGCGTGAGTTCTTGGCCCTAATCTGGCGCAATCATCGCCGACGCCAAGCCCGTGCGGCAAAACAACCGGCAGCCGGCTCAGGAAAACAGCAGCGCCGACAATTTGCGGCGCGCGGCAAGCGTCGCCTCATCGGTCATGCCCCAGGCTTCGAACAGCTGCAGCAATTGCGTCCTGGCGCCATCCTCGTTCCAGCTTCGGTCGGCCTTGATGATGGCCAGCAGATTGTCGGCGGCGGCCGTACGGTCACCATTGGCGTTCTGGATCATGGCCAGATCGAAACGCGCCTGATGGTCTTTGGGATTTTCCGCCAGCCGGCGCTCGAACTCGGCTGGATTGCCGAGGGCCGCCGCCTGCGCCGCAACCGCCATCCTGGCGCGCAGGGCTGCCAGCGGCGGCGCATCCTTCTTGGCCTCCGGGGCTGTTGCCAAAAGCGCCTCGGCGCCTTCCGTGTCGCCGGCGTCGAACAACAGTTCGCCCAGTCCGGCGATCGCCTCGATCGTCTCCGGCGCCTGCGCCAGGATAGCGTCATAAATGTCGGCCGCGGTCTGCATGTCGCCGGCGGCGCGGGCCTCAATGGCCGCGGCCAGGGCTTCGGCCACTGGCGGCGCGCCGTTGCCCTTGCCGCCGACCTTGGTGATGAATTCGTTGATCTGGCTCTCCGGGATGGCGCCCATGAAGCCATCGACCGGCTGGCCGTCCTTGAAGGCGATGACCGCCGGGATAGACTGGATGCCGAGCTGGCCGGCGATCGAGGGATGGTCGTCGATGTTCATCTTGACCAGCTTGACCCTGCCGCCGGCGGCCTTGACCGCCTTCTCCAACTGCGGCGTCAGTTGCTTGCAAGGCCCGCACCAGGGCGCCCAGAAATCGACCAGCACCGGCTGCCGGCGCGATTCCTGGATGACATCGGCGGCAAAGGCAGCCGTCGTCGTGTCCTTGATCACGTCGGCGGGAGCGGCGGGCGCATCGCCAAGCGCGACTTTCGCCGGCGCCGGCGCGGCTCCACCATACTGTACCGAGGTGGTGTACTGGCCGCCATTGCCGCCAAAGGAGCCGCCGAACGGATTGTTGTCGCTCATCTCTCTACCCTTCCGTGGCGCCGCCGGCCGGCGGCCAGGCGCCCTATGCTTCAGACCATCTGACTCAAGCCATCCATGTGGCGATCACATGGAGACTTTCAAGATAGCAGCATCGTGCCCGGTTGCCTCGACGAATCTGATCAGGTCGCGCGCCGCGATCGATGTCGTCGCCTCATTGGTCAGCGGATGCCCATTGATCACCGCATGCTCCATCAAATCCTCGTCGAGCACGAGCTTGACCCTGTTTGCCGTGTCGTTGATGACGCCAAAGACCGTGACGGCGCCCGGTGTGACGCCGAGCAGCTCCATCAGCATCTCCGGCTTGCCGAAGGAAACCCGGCTGGCGGCGCCGATCACCTGGTGGATCTGCTTCAGGTCGACGACCGCGTCCTCGCCGACGGTGACCAGGAAGAAATTGTCCTTCTTGTCCTTCAGGAACAGGTTTTTCGTGTGCCCGCCGGCGATCTCGCCGCGCAGTGCCTGCGAATCGGCGACGGTATAGAGCGGCGGGTGGCGCTTCGTCGACGTGGCAATGCCGAGTTCGGCAAGAAAGGCCATCAAATCGGCTTCGGTCTTCGGCATCGGTTTCGTCCCGTTTCTCAAGCCAGCCGTTTACGGCCAATGGGGCAGCCGACACAAGACCGTCATGCGACATCATGGTGAGCGGCACCGCCCTTCGCGCTGGCGCCCCGCCGCCCGCCACTCACGCGCCCGCCGGCGGCTTGCCGGCCCCGCGCATCGTGTCGCAAAAAGCCTGCGATTTCCCTGTTGCAATCGCCGCGCTCTTCAGCCATATAGGCCCGGCTTGCGGCCAAGACGCCGCGCGAGCGGGTGTAGCTCAGGGGTAGAGCACAACCTTGCCAAGGTTGGGGTCGAGCGTTCGAATCGCTTCACCCGCTCCAAATCTTCTTTTGATTTGAAAAGCATAAAGGGCCCGGGTAACCGGGCCTTTTTGCTATCTGGCGCCGGGGAGCGGGGGGGACGACGTTTCCAGCCGAAGCCGGGAACGTAGGGCTGCCCATCCGACCTGGGTGTTGAGCCTCAACAGGTTGTCCGCGGGTAGAGCGAGGCGGCTCCGGAATTTGCGTCTAGGGCGATCGATATTCCATGGATAATCGGCCAACGGCTTTCGCTTCCATTTCGCGACCATGACGGCCGAGACCGCGAATCGGGCGCGAGCGACCTCCAGCGGCGTTGGCGCCGAGCAGGTAAATCAGCTAGAACTAACTCAGGCGGAACAATTGTCTGCGATTTCAGGAGACGACATGTCCGAGGAGCATGTTGAGCGTCGGCTGGCGGCGATCCTGGCTGCGGATGTGGTCGGCTATAGCCGCCTTATGGAGGTCGACGAAGAGCACACGCTCAATCTCCTTCGGCAGCATCGACGGGAGTTCTTCGATCCGACCGTCACCAAGCACGGTGGGCGCATCTTCAAAGTGATGGGTGACGGCTTTCTTGTCGAGTTCGGCAGCGTAATTAATGCGGCGCGCTGCGCGGTCGAGATCCAGCGCGGCATGCCCGAGCGGAATGCCGGCATCCCCGAGGACCGGCATTTCAAGTTTCGCATGGGCATCAACCTTGGCGACATCATCGTCGACGGTGATGATTTCCAGGGCGACGGTGTCAATCTTGCGGTGCGGCTGCAGGGCCTCGCGATGCCCGGCGGCATTGCCTGCTCGGAAGCGGTGCGCCATGCGGTCGGCAACAAGCTGGGCGTCGACTTCGCCGATCAGGGCACCAGGACCGTCAAGAACATTGCCCAGCAGGTGCATGTCTACTTCGCCAACTGGGACCAGGGCGTGTCTTATGTCGAGACGCATGTTGCGGCCAGAACCGTCCAGACGCTGGCGCGGTCCGACAAGCCGTCGGTGGCGATCCTGCCATTCGCCAATCTTAGCGCTGATCCCGACCAGCAGTATTTCAGCGATGGCATCACTGAAGACATCATAACCGACCTCTCGAACGTCTCCGGCCTGTTCGTGCTCAGCCGCAATACAGTCTTCGCGTTCAAGGGCAGGACCGACAAGATGGAACGCATCGCCAGGGAGCTTGGCGTCGGCTACATTGTCGAGGGCAGCGTCCGCAAGGCGGGAAACCGGGTCAGGATCAATGCCGAGTTGATCGAGGGCGCCACGGACGGACACGTTTGGGCTGCCCGCTACGACCGCGACCTCACCGACATCTTCGCCGTGCAGGACGAAATCGCCAAAGCGGTCGTGGCGCAGCTCAGGGTCAAGCTCCTGCCTGAGGAGAGGAAAGCTATCGAGCAGGCGCCGACGGACAATGTGGAAGCCTATACGCATTACCTTCGAGGGCGCGATTACAGCCACATCGCGACCAGAGCCAACCACCTGATGGCCAGACAAAGCTATATCAGGGCCATTGAGCTCGATCCGGGCTATGCCCGTGCCTATGCAGGTCTGGCGGTCTGCGACGTACGCCTTCAGTCGAACTACGGCTCACCGATCCATGTGGACGACATTCTCGCGACCGCGGACAAGGCCCTGGCCCTGGACGCGAATTTGGCCGAAGCGCATTCAGCCAGGGGCTTTGCCCTGTCCCTCGCCGATCGCCGTTCCGAGGCCGCGGCGGCGTTCGAACAGGCTCTTACGCTCGACGCCAATTGCCACGAGGCCAATCGTTACTATGCCGAGTTTTGCGTAACCGGCGGCCAGTTCGAGTTCGCCGCCACGTACTTCATGCGCGCGATGGAAATCAAACCGTCCGACTACGGCGCACCGGTGATGCTGGTGAACGTCTTTCGTACTCTCGGCCAACAGAACGACGCGGAGCTTTATGCACGAATCGCATTGGAGAGAGCTGAAGAGGAACTCCGTTTGCATCCCGAGAACGCCAATTGTGCCTGCCTAGGGGCTATCGTGCTGGCCTTCCTTGGTGAACGCGATAGGGCGGCCAAGTGGCTTGACCGGTCTCTGGCGATCGACCCTAACGATATCAACGTCCAATACAACGCAGCTTGTACCTATGCGTTGCTGGGGGAGTTCGAACGTTCGATCGACCTTTTGGAAGCGTGGCTGCCGCAGGCTGGCGCCGAGATGAGACTCTGGTTCAAGAACGATTCCGATTTCGCCTCTGTTCGTAGTCATCCTCGCTACCAGAAGTTGCTCCAGCTGCTGCAGTAGCGATACGCATTGTTCTTGAGTCAAATTGTCGCCGATAATCGAGAATCAGCCTTCAGGAAGATTTACCCGACAAACCAACGCCCTCGCCATCCCGCGGATATTATGTTACGTAACTAATATAACCGAGAGGTGGGGAATGGGTACCCGGTTCAGGTTGTTCGTTCAGCCTCCGTTCGAAGACCCTACGTCAAGTCCCGAGATCATTACGGTTTCGTCCCCGCGAGGCAGTGTCGGACCTGGCCCATCCGACGATCGTATGTATGTCGTCGAGCCGGCCGACAAGACGCGGCCCTATGGCGTCAACCACGGTCCGTTGGGCACGCCCTTCATCTCCCTGCCGCCCTGGACGCGAGCGATCCTCGATCCGGCCATTCCCGACGAGGAAGGCAACTTCGATCACTATCAGCCCTCGACGCCCGGCTTCGAAGCAGCGCACGCGTTCGGATGCGTGCGCTTCACGCTCGACGTTTGGGAGCGTTACATCGGCCAACCGCTCGTCTGGCATTTCCACGATCACCACGACCGTCTGGAAATCTCGATCCTGCCGGATTGGGACAACGCTCAATACGGCTATGGCTTCCTCGAGCTCGGCAGCCAATTCACGAAAGACGGAAGCGCGCTCCCCTTCAGCCTCGACTTCGATATTATCGCGCATGAGGTTGGCCATGCGTTCGTCTACAGCGTCCTCGGCATACCCAAGCCGGGAGCTGAGTTCCCCGAATATCTGGGCTTTCAGGAGGCCTTTTCCGACTGCGTTTCGTTGATCGCGGCCATGCATTTTCCATCCGTGATCGAAAACGTTCTGACGGTGACGCGTGGGAACCTCTACATCGCCAATCAACTCTCTCGCTTTTCGGAATTTTCACCGCACCGCCAGATACGCGAGGCCAACAACAAGCAGACGATGGCCGATTTCGCGGACGGCTGGACCGACGAGCATGCCTTGTCGCAACCTCTAACTGGCGCGGTCTTCGACATTCTGGTCGATGTCTTTCACGAGAGCTTGGTGGATCGAGGACTGATTTCGCCGGAGGCCGAAGATCTTGCCGACCTCGCCGAGATCTACCCAACCGCCGAGGCGCCGCTCCAGAAAGTCTTTGACCGCGATTTCACGCGCAATCCAGACGGTTTCGTCGAAGCGCTGCTCGACGCGCGCGATATCGTGGGTGCCTATCTCGCCGAGACACTGTGGGCTCTCGCCCCGGATTTCCTGGACTATCGTGACGTGGCGAGAACGATGCTCGCGGTCGACGACCGTGTGACCGGAGGAGAACTATCAAGCATCATCTTCCGGGATTTCGACCGAAGAGGGATTTTTCGCTACCGTGCCGGGCCTCGCCTGACGAAGCCAGACCGAAAGAGCCATGTTCATGAGGGTCGAACCGCTCGTCCACGGGATCAGGTGCGTCTCCCGGATATGAGCTATTTCGAGAAATATTGGATGTCCAGAAGTGGCGCCGAGCTTTGATCGACATTGCAGAGGATGGGGTGATCCATGATAACTGAAACCATTTTAAATACCTCGGCCATACACTTGTTCGGTAGAGTTCTTGAAGATTTGAAGCTGAAGAAGAGGATCGATGGGGGACGGCCTCCAAGACCTGGCAATAACAGATTCCTGCAGAACCAGATCGACGCCTCCGGCAGCCTGCTGGCAAGGATCTATGCATTCACCTTCGAGGCGCAGTTCTACGAGCTGGCCAGACCGACCATACTTCTTGTTCATGGGCCTGGCACCGCGGTTGATTATCCAGCTCCGGCGGACACCGATCTGAAGGTCATGAGCCGCGGTCCAAGCGACCCTGCCTATACCGGACTGTCATCGCAGATAGGCTCATTTGCCCGCGGAATGCAGGTCTGGGTGTACGACAAGAGTGACCTGACAATGCGGCTGGAGCTCGACACGGGAACGCTCGAAGATGTTCTGTTGGGTGCAGAGCTGGACCCGCATTCGTTTGGCCGGTCGGGTGGAGCAATGGGAAGATCTGGTGGTGCGATGGGGCGATCGGGCGGCGCCATGGGCAGGTCTGGCGGTGCGATGGGGCGGTCCGGCGGCGCCATGAACCGCAACGGGCGCGGCGATCTCGACTAGCGTTCCCGATTGTCATTTGAGAATGCCAAAGGGAGATGGATCATGGCAAGAGTAGATATAGTTCGCGTCGATACACCTGAAGGGAATGCTGTAAGAGCCGGAGAGCCGATTACTGTGAGCGTGACGGTCTCCCCGGATCGGAGTTGGTTTAACGACACAGAGCACTTGGTAATCGACTTTATTTATGCTGACACTTCAGAAATAGCCTCATGTTTATTGATCAACGACAACGACACTAACATCGAAGACACAACAACAATTAACTTTAAGCTTAAAGCGGAATCCGGCGCTCTGACCGGAGAATACTATGTTCGGATCACAAACAATTACTTCGAGGAGACCATCGTAAGCGGCCCTGAAGACGGAACTATCACTGTGTCCTCAAGTTAATCACTTGCGCTGTTGTCACGATCAATCTACTGCGTGCCAGGGTGAAATCAGCTCGCTGGCCGCCCCGCCTTCCGCAGCGACGCCTGATGCACCAGCGAGGTCCAACTGTTGGTCGAGGCGAGATGGCAATAGAGCAGGCCGAGCGCGCCTGATTTTCGCAGGTCGAGAAACGCCTCGTCGCTCAATTTGTTGAAGGCCGGCTCGTCGATCACCTGGAAATCGGTGAGGTTGAGCACCTCGCCGCCTTCCAGTGTCACCTTGCTCTGGCGTGGCGAAAACAGGCCGTGCGCATCGATCTTTTCGACCATCTCGCGAGTCGCTCGGAAGTCGATCTGGAACTGGTTGCAGAAGGCGAGCGCCTGTTTGGTCGGTTCGGTCGGCTCGTTGCCGGAGAAGAACGGCAGGATCTTGTCATCGCGGGACGGCGCCAGCAACTGGTCGACGATGCGGTCGCTGGTCCGTTCGACGCACAGCGTCAGCCGGCCGGCCGATGTCGGGTCTTCGGCAAGGATGAAGGGATAGCGGCGGACATAGGCGGGGATGTAGTGCGGCGCGGTCCATTTGCCTTCGGCATCGACGAACAGGTTCTCGTTCTGGCGCACGCCGGTGATGATCACCGGCGCCTTGCCCGGGCCGATGAAGACGATCGGGTAGGAGCGCATCGCCGCCGGCATTTCCGACGCCACCACCGGAATGGCGTGCGCCGAGCGGGCGAAGCCGAAATCGCTGCGCGCGGTCAGGCCCAGCGAGCCGTGCCGCGCCGGGTTGAGCGCCTCGGGCCTCGAATAGAACAGCGGCATCGCGTCGCCCGTCACTTCCGTCTTTGCATCAGCCATCATCCGTCTCCCGCACGCCCATCAGGCTGCCAATGGTCCCGAAGCCGGGATCTATGCTTGTTTGCGCTGATCTTGGGTCGAAAGGAACCCCGCGCAGGAACAAAGTACTACAGCGTCTCTCCCGCGCATAAAAGGACAGGCGGTGCTGTATTTTGGGATTGCGGCGGTCGATTGTCTTGGGGACACGACCGCCAGCCTGCACGCCTCTGGACAGCTTGCGGCGAAGCGGCGACAGTGCCTCCGCTGGAGCAATTCCAGGAAAAGTGTGGAGCGGTTTTCCCCTGGCAATTGCGAAGAAACAAAAGCCGAATCAGCGATCCGAACGCTGAACCGCTCCAGCGGACAGATTGAGGCAAACGGGATGGCGGATTTCGAGCAGGGACAAACCTTCACCATAGAAGCCGGGGGCCAGCAGATCCCGCTCGAACTGAGTGCGGTCAAGCCCATCGCCGCCAGCCCGCGCCCGGGTGGCGGTTTCTCGCTGCTGTTCAAAGGCCCGCGCGACATCGCACTGCCGCAGGCGACCTATCTTTTCACGGGGGAAAGCGGCAGCCACGAGATCTTCATCGTGCCGGTCGCCGCCGATGCGACGGGGCGGCTGTACGAGGCGGTGTTCAATTAGGACCCAGTTTTGGGCTTCATGCAGGCCTATCGCATCGTGACAGGGCCTAATGCGACAATCCTTGCCGCCGGCGCCGCCCCTCACTGTCCTGCCGGACATTTCTCCCCGTAAACGGGGCGAGAGTGGCTGGCTGCGACGCCGGCGCCTTTCTTGCAACGCTGGAGATTGGCGAAATCCGCGATGAAAGCGTCCCTCTCCCCGTCACTGTATGGGGAGAGGATGCCGGCAGGCAGGTGAGAGGCAGCGCAAACGATGACCATAGACAATGATCGCATCTGCCAACAAATCGGTTCCGACGATCATAAATCGTCGCCCCCCGGCGGCGCACAGGCCATCAGGTCATAAACGCCCTTGTCCTCGACGACCGCGAAGCCGAGCGCGACATAAAGCCGTCTCGCCGGATTGTGCTTCTCGACATGGATCGACGCTGATTTGCCGGCTAACCATGCCTCGTCGATGAGGTCGCAGAGCAGCGCGGTGCCGTAACCCTTGCGGCGATGATGCGGCAGGAAGGCGATGTCGATGATGCGGTGCTGGCTTGGCCAGCGCTCGATATAGAGGCGGCCGATGTCTTCGCTATCGCGTTCCACCACCAGCCAATCGGCCTCGGGATAGTGTTTTCGGTAATGCGCGTGCTGGGCCTGGAACTGCATGCCGAGGAATTCGGCCTTCTGCGCCTCGCTCCACGACGTCACCGCGAGTTCTTCGAAGCGGGTCGAGGCATAGAGCCGCGACAGGAACGGCAAGTCCGCCTCCACTGCCGCACGAAAGCGGAGCCCGGCCGTGTCAGACCGGGGCCAGACCGGACGGGCCTGCTTGCCTTCCGCCACGCTGCCGGAAATCAACCGTCAGACCGGCGGCGTCAGGTCGCGCACGACGACGATCTGCTTGAGATTATTGTCGGTCAGCGACGTCCAATTATACTCCCATTCGGAACTGTCGACGCCCATCTGGTTGATCGTCCACAGCCCGTTGGTGCCGTCCGGCATGAGCGCCAGGCTGAACAAAGCGAGCCGGCCGTCGGCATTGTAGTTGAGCGTCAGGCGCGTCGAGCGAAGGGATGCGCCGAAATCGCGCCATCCCGACCAGTTCTGGGTATAGGCATCCCATTGCGCGTTGAATTGGAGGAAGTGCTGCTGGTCGGCCGCGACCAGCACGATATCGCCGTCGCCCTGGATGCCGGCGGCAAGCGCCTGGTTGGGCGCCCTGGAGTAGCCGGGTGTCGCCCACTGCGTCCACGTATCCGATCCGGCGGGCATCTGGCGCGTGTGCAGCACCTGGCCGTTCTGGGTCAGGGCGAACAAATTGGTGGCGCCCAATGGACCGATGACCGGCGCCATCTCGATGAAGCCACCTGTCTGGGTCGTGTCGATCTGCACCCAACCCGTCCAGTCGGCGGCCTTCAAGGCCTGCGCCTTCGCCTGCTGGCAGCGATAGAGATGCAGGTTCGAATTGATGCCGAACAGCGCGATGCGGCCGTCGCCCTGGCGTATCGCCGTGACCGTCACCAGCCCGCCGGGGATCTGGATCCAGTCGCTCCACGGTTTGGCCGGCGGCGTCAGCACGTCGACGGTGACGACGATCGGGGTCGTCGTGCCGGGCGGCGTGATGGTTTTCTGCACCTGCACGATCTGGTCCGGATTCTGGTAGATCCACCAGATGCGGCCCTGATTGTCGGTGACAAAGACCTCGATGCGGCCATCGGCATCGCGCGCCATCGAAAGCTTCTGATAGGAGGTGGCGCCGGGCGGCGTGCCGATGCTGATCGGCGCGGTCCATTTCTCGACCGGGCCGATCTGGTTGGCGTCTTCGGTGATGAAGGACAGATTGGTGGTTCCCGATGGCTGCGCGACCACGGCGACACGGCCGTCCTTGGTGAGGCCCGCCGTCATGATCACCCAGGCGCCGGGCGCGATGAACGACCAGGCCGAGGGCCATAGCCCGTTCGGCGAAAGCTGCGCTTTCTGGATCAACTGCCCCTTGGCGGAATCGATCCCCACCACCATCAGCCGCGACAGTTCGAAAAACGACGTGCCGGCCGGCTTGTGCTGGAAAATGGGTGGAGGGCTGGACGGCGCCGGGCGGGCCCTGGAAGCCGCTTTCGGCGCCGGCGTCTTCGCTGCGGGGACCTTCGACTTCGGTTCTGCGTTCTTGGCCATCGTACGGTCCTGCCCTTTCGGTTCGGAATTCAGCTTCTTGGCGGGAAGACGCCCTGCAGCGCGATGCAGAAATAGCAGGTGAGATAGGGCTGCATATTGTTGTGCGGCTGGTCGCCGCCGGCAGGGGGGAGCGCTTGAGGGCTCATCTGCGTCAGGTTGGCCGCCGGGGTATAGATTGTTGCGTTGGTGGATTTGGCCAGGCTTCGCGTCGATGACGGCGCATTGAGTTCGCCCAGGTCGATGTCATGGTCGCGCATCGCGTGGGTGTGGTTAGGAATCTCCGATTCGAGCAGGCTTACCGTTTCCGTACCGCCGGTCTCGCCGAGATCGTGCAGCGAAAGCCCTGGTCCTTGCCCCGGGTGCATCGGCAAGCGGCCCTGAAGGTCGGGCAAAGCAAAATTGCTTTTGCCATTGCCGCCATAGGTCGTGCCCAGCAACGAGAACAATGCCGTGTTCTGCGACAGCGGCAGCAACTGCCCGTCGCACCACGCCCAGCCCCTGGGCGCGAAATAAAAGGGGAAGATTCGGATTTCGGCGACGAACGGGTCAGCCATGATGTCCCTCTCAGGTCGGCGACGGAAAGATGCCGAAAAGTGAAATGATAAAGCTGATGCAAAGATACGGCTGGAAATTGTTGTGCGGCTGGCTGCCGCCAACGGCTGTTACAGCCTGCTGGGCCATGTCGGTATCGGTCGTGTCCTGGATGTAGGGCAAGGCGCCACCGCCAATCTGTGCAACGACCTTCCCGCTGGGACTTGTATCTTGACCAATGTTCAGGGACGCGACCATCGGATGGCTGTGTGAAGGAATCTGGGAAATTGTCAGATTGACTTCCTCCACGCCTCCCGTCTCCGCAAGAATAAAGCCGCTGCCCTGATGGAGCGGAACACGGCCTTGCAGGTCGGGCAGCGCGAAGGTGCTCTGGCCATCGCCGCCATAGGTCGTGCCAATCAGCTGGAACAGTGTCTCGTTCTCCGAGATCGGCAGAAGCTGTCCCTCGCAGAACATCCAGCCGGCCGGCGCAAAATTGCCGGCAAACATGCGTATCTCACCAACATAAGGCTGTGCCATGATCGCGCCTCCTTAATTCGGCGAAGGGAAAATGCCCTGCAGGGCAATGCAGAAGCTCAGCGTCAGGAACGGCTGCATGTTGAGATGTGCCTGACTGCCGCCGACACTGGTAATTGTGCTCGGGCTCAGCGTCGTCACGTTCGCGAAATCGCTATACAGCCGCCCCGGAACCACCCCCAAAACGTTCCCCGCACCATCCTGGCTGCTACCGGTGTTTGTGCTTGCCTGCGCAAAGTGAACGTGTGTCGGTATTTCGGAAATCGACAGCGTATGGCTTTGCTCGCCACCGCGCTCGCCTAGTGTGTGACCGCTCCCAACGTGGATCGGGATACGTCCCCTATAATCGGGCAGCGCGAAATTGACTTGGCCGTCACCGCCGAAAGTGGTTCCGAGCAGTGAAAATAGCGCCTGGTTTTGGTTGATCGGCAAAAGCTGCCCGTTACAGAGCGCCCAACCCTTGGGCGGGAAGACAAAGGACATAATCCTGATTTCCGATAGAAATGGCTCGGCCATGTCTCGCGCCCTCATTAGATATCAGAAGAATACACGGAACGACATAGAAGTCTACTTGGGTTTCTAACAAACCAAGTACTATTATAAAATAATAGACAGTATTTAAATAACGAGAGGCGCAGGAAGGCAGTGTATACCCAAGGTTGTAGATCGTCGCACCGAATGGTGGCCTTTCTACCTCATCAACGTAGCCATCATGGGAACGGCGGCGTGGCAAGCCCGGTAAATCCGCTCGTTTGCGCCGTCGCGGTAGATGCAGAAACAACTGTATTGCGGCCGTTCAGATAAGCGATCACGGCAGCAGTATCCATGGCGCCCCCAGCATAGCCGCTAAGGTTGATTGTCCCGTTGTTGCGCTGACGTACCCGGATGTCACCAGCCGCCATGGTGCCGCCAAGCGAATGCGTAAAGATGTTCGCGAGCGCGCCGGCGCCGCCTATGCTCAGATCGACGGATGCACCATTTCCCTCCGGGTCCGTGACGGCTGACTGGACGAGAATGCCAGCAACTGCATCTCCGGTCCCATCCAGTTTGATGTCAATCGCGTTGCCGGTTATCTGGGCCAGGATGCTGCCGGCGCCGTCCTGTCCGGTCTGGACAAGGATGGCGCGTTGCGTGCCGGCATAGTCGATGGAGTTGTTTTTGATTCCGACCCGCATGGCGCCGCCGCCGGCATTGAATACGGATATGCCATCCGCTGTCAGCCCGTTTGCGACCGTGATGGTATTGCTTTCAATTCGAGCGTCAAAAGTAAAGCCGTTGTCGAACGCCGACCCGAGCAGGCTCACCACGACGAAGTCGCCCGCCGCCGCGCTGCTCAGCGTGTTGCCGGTGGCGACGAGGCTCACATCGCTGTTGTCCCCGGCGCTGACGGACAGCTGATCGTTGTTGCTGCTCGAAGTGCTGTTGATGACGTTCAGGTTCATTGTGGAGTTGTCGAATGCATCGGCGACGATGCCACCGCTGAAGTTGTTGCTCGAATTGGCACCCGAGAAGTTGATCGTGGCGTTCGACGTTCCACGGATGCCGAACAGATACCCGCTGCCAAGCACGGCGCCAGTCGAGCTGCCGCCTGAAATCGTCAGCGCGAGCGTGCCGGACTGGGTCTGCAGCTGGAAGTTGTCGTCGCCGCTGCCTGTGATCGTGGTGTTGGTGACCGCGCTGGTGCCGGACATGTTGTAGAAATGGATGCCATCTTCGTCCGCTCCATTGCCCGCATTCGATATGCTGCTGTTGCTGAGCGTGAAGTTCGAAACGGTATTGCCGTTGATGCCTTGCTCGGCGCCGCCCGAAATGGCGATCCGGTCCAGCGTCGCCGTAGAGACGTTTTGAAGATGGATGGCCGCGTTGGTCGTGAGGTTGTCACCAGTCGAAAGCCCCGAATTGTCGGCATCGAGATCGTCGGTGCCGGCATTGGTGAAATTCATGTTCTTCAGCGTGATGTTGCTCGCGCTGATGAAACTGGCGCCGCGCCCGGTTGTGTTCTGAATTGTGCCGCCCGAGCCGGCGGTGGTGCCGACACCTGTAACGGTCAATCCACCCGAGCCCGTATTGTTGAGCACGATGCCGTTGGTGCCGCCATTCGCCGAAATGCTCTGGAAATTCAGCCCGCTGGCGCCGATATTCGTGTTGACGACGTTGAGCGCCGTGCCTGTGCCGGAGGTGATCGTGTTGCCGGTGCCCTGCACCGTCACCGTGCCGCCGCCGGTCGCGTTGAAGCCGTCGCCGCTCGTTGTGGTGATAACCAGCCCGCCATTGGTGAAGTTGATGGTGGCGCCGGGGTTGCTGGTCATGATGACGGCGGCGTTGACACCGGTCGAGAGCGTCTTGACCGCGCCGCCGAAGTTGATCGTGCCGCCGGCGTTGCTGAGCACGGCAATGCCCAGCCCGCCGTCGTTGCGAGTGATCGAACTGGCGCTGTCGAAATTGACCGAGCCGCCGGCCATGCCGCGGATGTTGGCGACATTGCCGCCAGGGTTGGTGATGTCGACATTGTTCAGGTTGACGACCGCGCTGACGTCGTCATTGCCTGGCGTGCCCTGGTCGCCATCGACGACGAAGGCATTGTTCGCAGCCCCCGCGTCGGTCTGGATGGCGACATTGTTGAAGGTGTAGGTGCCGGTCGCATTGTTGGTCGAATCGCCGAGAATGGTGATGCCGGCCGTGCCCGTCAGGCTGGCATTGTTGACGGTGACGCTGCCCGCCGCGCCGTCGATCACAATGCCGGTGCCGCCGGTGTCGTTGAGCCCGTTCGCCACGGCAGTGGTGAAATTCACCGAACCGCCGGCGGTGTCGGCGACGACGATCATGCGCTGGCCGGCGGTGGCTTGCGTGATCGTGCCGGCATAGGTGACGGTGGCGGTGCCGCCATTGACGTTGAACGCCGTGCCGCTGGGGCTGATGATCGAGGTGCCGGTGCCGAAATTGAACGTGCCGCCCGAGCCGTTGAGGATGTCGACGCTGGCATTGCCGCCATTCAGCGTCATCGTGCCGACGAAATTGTAGATGCCGTCCGCATTGTCGAACTGCAGGCCGGTACCGTTCGTCGCCGACAGCGTACCGGTGGCGAAGTTGAGCGTGCCGCTGTGGCCGCCCGCCACGCTGACCAGGGTGGCATTGTTCGACTGGCTGACATTGCCGGTATAGTTGAGGTTGGCGGTGCCGCCGCTGACAGCGATGGTCGCCGCGCTGCCGCCGACCAGCGTGCCGGCGCCGAGATTGATCGTCCCCGACCCGATGACGTTGGTGAGGACGACGGCGCTGTTGCCGCCGGCGCCGTTGCTGGTCGAGGAAAAATTCATGCCGGTGGCCGCGACGGTGACGCCGCTCAGGTTCATCGCCACACCGGTGCCCGTGGCGATGGAGTTGCCCACGCCGGTGACGCTGATCGTGCCGGAGCCCGTGGCATTGAAGCCGGCGCCTGCCGAGGTCACGATCGCCAGCCCGCCGCCGCTGAAATTGACCGTCACCGGGGCGCTGTTGCCGGCAATATCGACGCCAAGCCCGCCGCCGCTCATGCCGATGGCATAGCTGGCGCCGCTGATGTTGTAGGTGCCGCCGGTGTTGGCGGTGATCGATATGCCGGTGCCCCCACCGGTAAAGCTGTTCGAGGCGCCGGACACCGTCACCGTACCGCCTGCATTGTTGTTCAGCGATACGCCCAGCCCGCTGGCCGTCAGATTGCCACTCAGGGCGACGAGGCCGGCGCCGGCAAGCCGGCTCTGGACATTCAGCGCCGGACTGAATGCGCCCGAATTGTTGACCGTGCCCGAATAGCTCACGGCAGCCGTGCCGCCGACGACATTGAACGACGCGCCCGTCGCCCCGCTGAGCGCGCCGGTGCCAAGTTCAACAATGCCAGTGACATCGGTCAGGCTGACATTGTTGACGCCACCGGCCGACGAGGTCGAATCGAGCGCGATGGTGGCGGCGACACCGGAGAGATTGATCGCTGTGCCGCCGGTTGCGTTCACCGTCTGGGCGGCAGCCGTAGCGGTGATGCTCATCGTGCCGGCGGTACCAAGGATGCCGGTGCCCGTGGTGGTGTCGACGGTGACGCCGCCGGTGAAGTTGATCGTGCCGCCACTCTGCGAAATGCCGACGCCGCTGGTCGTGTCGATGTTGGCGAGGCCGGAGATGTTGAGCGTACCGCTCGCCACCTGAATGCCGCCGCCGCTGGTCACGGTGTTGCCCAGCGTCATCGTGTTGAAGTTGAACGTGCCGGTGTTGCCGGCGTTGATTGCCATGATGCCGCCGGTCGCCGCCGCGGTGACGGTGGTGTTTCCGGTGACGGTGAACGTACCCGCGACGCCGTCAAAGATGATGCCGCCGCTGCTGCTGCCGGTGGAGGTGACGGTGCCCAGCACCAGGTTGACGGTCAGCGGATCAAGATCGAGTGCGGCGCCGCCGCTGGTCGAGACGGTGCCGCTGCTGCTGTTTAGCGTGAAATTGGTAGTCTTGGTGTTGGCGACCACGCCAGTGCCGGCAGTGTTGAAGACGATGAATGCGCCGAGATCGACCGTGCCGCTGGTGTTGGTGAAGCTGAGGCCGTTGCCCTGGACCCGCGCGCCTGGCGTGCCGACGCCGAGCGTGCCGGCACTGACGGTGCCACCGGCGCCATCGGAATCGAAGCGGACATTGTTGAAGGCGATGCCGCCGCTGCCGGCGCCCCCGGTCGCCGTGTTGCCGGCAAACGACCTGATCGCGATCGAGTTCAGGTCGGCATCGACGTTCTGGCCGGTGAACGACGCAGCCAGTCCGGACGCGGTCGACCTGAGCGTGTTGCCGTCGATCGAAAGCAGAAGCGTATTGGCCGGAGCTCCCGTGGTGGAGAAGTCGAGCGCGTTGCCGCCGGCGGTGATGGTGTTGTTCCTGACGAAGAAACTGGAGGCGCCGGTCGCGTTGACGGCAACGCCCGCACCGGAACCGAGATTGCTGACGATCAGGTTCTGGATGCCGCCCGTGAAGATGCCGCTGCCTGATGACGCCAGATTGATGACCTGCGTGGCGTTATTGCTCTGCAGGACCGGCCGCAGCGTGTCGATGCCCGCCGGCGCCGCGATGATCGGCGAATTCTGCACCGTGGTGAAGTGGAACGCCGGCGACGCGCCGGCGCTGGTGTCGACCCCAAGCTGCGAGACATCGATCGCCGCGTCGTTGCTCTTGAAGGCGAGCAGCACCTGTCCGTCATCGAGCTGGAACGACGTCGCGCCGAGGTCGATCGTCGCCTGGCCGCCGTCGACGGTCTTGTCGATCAGCACAATGACATTGGCCGAAGACGTCTGGGCGTTGGCGTAGGTGCCTGGATTGAGCAGACTGCCGTCGCCAAGGGCGGTGGCATCGGCCGTGACATAGTAGACCTTGTAGGAGGACAGGTTCGAAATGTCGCCATCGAAATTGACGTCGTTGAAATTGTAGTCGCCGTTGGTCGGCAAAGTGTCGGTGGCGTGGATGACCTGGCCGCCTGTGGTCTTGATCGACGATTCGGCCGGGCCGGCGCCGTCGCCGAACACGAGCTGGGCGTTGGTGGCGCTGGAGAACTGGACGCCATAGCCGACATTGTCGATCTTGGAGGTCTGTCCCGCCGGATTGTTGTTGACCGTGTCGCCGAGCTGGATCGTGCCGGTGCCGGTCGTGTCGGCCATGTCGATGCCGATCGTGCCGGCAAAACCGCCGCCGTCGACGTCGAAATCGCCAGCGGTGATGTTGCTCGCGCCGAGCGACGCGCCGTTGAGGTCGAGACCGATGGTGTTCGCCGCGCCAAGCCCGATGTTCAGGCTGGCGAAATTCAACGTCGAGCCGAGCGTGCCGGAAATGTCGACACCGCGCGCATTGGCACCGGTGATGCCTAGCAGGTTGACCGTGCCGAGATCGATTACGCCGCCGCTGACATTGTTGAGCGATATGCCGGTCGCCGCGCCATTGACCGAAATCGTATCGAACTTGATACCACCGGCGCCGACCGTCGCGCCTTTCGCCCCGGCGACGACCGCCGTCGCGTCGCCAAGCTTCAGCGCCGTGCCGCCGTTCGTGGTCGTGATGGTGTTGCCGGCGCCGGTGACGCTGACTGTTCCCGAACCGAAGGTGCTGGCGGTGAAGCCGGCGCCGCTGCTGGTGGTGATGACAAGGCCGCCATTGGTGAAGGCGAGAGTGCCCTTGGTCTGCGGGTCCATCACGTACGACGGTGCCTTGACGATGGCATCGTTGGCGCCGGTGTTGAATATCTTCGACGTGCCGGAGAAGGTGACCGTGCCGTTGGCCGAGCCGCCGATGGCGACACCCTCGCCACCGCTGTGATCGATGGTGCTCGAAATATCGTATATGCCTTCGGCATGGCCAAAGAAGTCGAAGGCCGTCGATGACGTGGTGGAAACGACGGAACCGCTCATGTTCAGACGGGTCGCATCGCCCGTGGCGCTTAACACCGCGCCCACACCGACCGTGATCGAACCTTTGTAGGTCAGCGTGGTGAAGGCCAGGTCATTGCCGCCGCCGAGGCTGATAGCCGAGAGGGTGGTATTCGTGATGCTGGCGCTGCCGTTGATGCCGACGTTGACGGTCCCGCCCTGCGAGCTCTGTATGATGCCGAACTGGCCGCCATCGATGGTCAGGGTGGATCCGGCGACATTGGCGATGTTGACGGTACCAACCTCGGGACCGCCGATATTGAACCCGGCATACTGGACGTCGAGATCGATCGTCCCGGTGAAATTGACCTCTCCGGTGCCACTCAGGGCGTACAGCCAGGCGCCGGTGTATCCAGTATCCCTCAGGCCGCCGATGTTGACATCCCCGACGAGATTGGCGCCCAACAGCGTCACTCCGGCACCGCCGGGGTCGCCGGGAAGGGGGATCGTGGAGTCCGCCGAGATGCTGTCGAAGGTAATGCCGGCGCTGCCGACATTGGCACCATACACAGCAAGCCCGTCGCTGCCGGCATTGATCTTGTTGCCCGCGCCGGTGACGGTAATAATGGTGGAGGTTGCGCCAGCCGGGCCTAAATCGCCAATTGCGACGAAGCCCGCCCCGGCCATTGTCGATATATCAAGGCCGCCATGGGTGAAGTCGATCGTGCTGTTGGTATTGAGTGCCGGGGCGCCTAAGCCGTAATTGCCAATGATGCCCAAGCTCACGCCGTCCGTCGCGCCCGAGCTGATCACCTTGCTGGTGCCCGAGAAGGTGATCGCGGCTGCGTCGTTACCGGCAACGACGATGTTGCCGCCGGCGGACGCATTGGTATCGGCCAGATTACCCGACAGCGTCACCGAGCCACCGGTCATGCTCTGGATCGACGCCGCGGCGCCCGTGCCGTTGCTGGCAATCGTGCCGCCATAGGAAATCGTCGCGTTGCCACCGCTGCCGGCGATCGTCGAGCCGACATTGAACGACGTGCCCGAACCGGTGTTGGTCAGCGTACCGGTGCCGAAGCTTGCGGTGCCGGCCAGGTTCTGCAGGTCGATGCCGCTGCCGGAAGCGAAAGTCGCACTTGTCGAGGCGAAGTTGATACCGGCCGTGATGCCGTCGAGCGCCACCGCCTGCGCGTTGGTGGCGTTGATCGTGCCGGTCGTGACATTGACCGTGCCGCCGCCGCTGGCGCTGAACGCCGTCGCGCCCGATGTGGTGATGTCCAGATCGGCGAAGGTGACCGTAGAGCCAGCGTTGTTGGTAAGCGAGGCACCATTGCCGTTGACTGTGACCTTGTCGGTGAAGTTGATCGTGCCGCCGGTGCGGTTGGCGATCGAGATGCCGCCGCCGGTCAGCGTGCCCGCCGGTCCGCTGTTGGGCAAGGTGCCGCGCGTGACCGTGATGTTGCCGGCGCCGCCATCGACGTCGAGCAGCGTGCCGGCGACGTTGACGTTGTTGTCCGTGATCGACAAATTGCTGTCGAGGCCGGCGACCTTGAACGCCGTCTGGCCGGTGGCGACATTGCTGACCGTGACGCCCTGGATGACGATGCCGCCGACATTGCTGAAGCCGCCGGCATTCTGGTCGATGGTGAAGACCGAACCGCTGCCGCCGGTGAAGTCGAACGCGGTGTCGCGCACCTGGTTGCTGCCGAGCAGCTGCAACGTATCGCCGCCCGTGCTCTTGACCACGCCCTCATTGCCGGTGACGTTGCCACCGGTGGCGCCGAGATTGCCCTGGACATTGATCGGCTGGATGGTGCCGGAGGTGATGATCGAACTGCCGTTGCCGAAGCCGGTGATCGACTGGCCCGAATCGAGCGTGAACGGCGTGGCGCTCAGATCGACCGTGCCGACAAAGGCGAAGGTCAGTGTGCCGGTCATGGCATCGGCCTGAGCGGCCGTGACCGTGGTCACCGCGGCGCTGAGCCCGTTGGTGCCGGCAGCGATCACGCCACCGTCCTGGGAAATCATGACGACCCCGCCGACCGCGCTGGCCAGATTGGCGCTGCCGGTGAAGGCGACATCATCGAAATCATAATTGCCGAGCGTCGGATCGAGCCCGATCGTGTCGACCGTGTAGCCGCCACTGGCCGCTGTGATCGAGGATTGCAGCACAGTCGCGTCGCCGTCGCCGAAGGTGAAGTTGGCGTTGGCCGACGTCGCCGTCGTGCCGCCCGACGACAGTTCGACGCCGACACCAGCATTGGAAATGCTGGAGCCCTGCAGAAAGGTGATGGTCTTGTTGCCCGTCGTCGATGACAGGTCGATGCCGCGCGAGGTGAGGTCGCCGGTGCCGGTGATCGTTGTCACGCCGAAATCGGCCGTGGTCGATGAACCGCTGAAGTCGATGCCGGTCTGGTTGGCGCCGGAGCCCATCGTCACATTGGTTGTTCCAAATGTGACATCGGCATTGGTCAGGGCGAAGTTGATGCCGGCTGGACCGACGGTCGAACCCATCGTCACGCTGGTGGTGCCGAAGGTGACGGCGCCGGCATTGTTGGTGATGTCGATGCCATTGCCCGTGGCGCCCGACACGGTCACCGCCCCGAAGGTCGCCGATGCGGTGCTGGCGACATTGGCGACGGCCAGGCCGGTGGCAGTGGCGCCGGTGATCGACAGCGGAGCTGTGACGTTCAGCGTCGCGGTTCCGGCAAGGCCGGTGACGACGGCGCCACCGCCGCCCGTCGCAGACAGCGTCGAGCCGATGAAGCTGATCGCGCCGCCGACCGGGGGCAGCGTCGAGCCGATCGCGAAAAGATTGCCGGTGCCGGTCGAGGTGATGCTGCCGCTGAAGGTCGCCGAGCCGCCGGTGGTGCCGTCGACCTTGAGCGCCGTGCCTGGCACGGTTGCCGAGCTGGAGATGTTGGCCGCCACACCGATTGTCGCGCTGCCACCGGAAACGACGACACCGTCGCCAGTGCCCGAATTGGCGATGGCGCCACCGAGGATCGCGATCGAGCCGGTGTTGTTGGTCAGGCTGACATCGGTGCCCGCGACATTGGTCGTCACCAGATTGGTAATGGTGAAGGTCGATGACGAAGCGTTGATTGCAAGGCCGTTGATGCCGCCACCGGTGCCGCCGATGGTGACATTGCCACCCAGGAACGGGCCGCCCGAAACGGCATTGAAGTTGAGCGCCGTGGCTTGCGCAACACCTGTCGTGATGCTGTCGAACGCCATGCCGCCGGTGCCGATGGTGACGCCGTCGAGATTGATCGCGTGGCCGGTGCCGGTGGTGATCTGCTCCGTGCCTGCGGCCGCGACTGTGATCGTGCCGCCCCCGGTGGCGCTGAAGCCGGTGCCGGTCGTCGTGGTCAGATCCAGCCCGCCGGTGAACTTGATTGTGCCGCCGGTGTTGCCGCTCAGGTTGATCGCAAAGGCGGTGGCGGTGCTGGCGGTGATCGCTCCACCGAACGTGGCGCTGCCGCCGCTCATGCCGGAGATCCCCACCGCGCTGGTAGCAGCGGTCTGGTTGATGGTGCCGTTGTAGGTGACGTTGGGCGTCGAGTTGCTGATGGAGAAGGCGTTGCTGCTCGTGTTGGCGATGGAACTCCCGACCCCGAAGGTCAAGGTTCCGCTGGAGCTGCCGACGATGCCTATGCCTACGCCGCCGCCGGTGATGTCGAGATCGTCGAAGGTGGCGATGCCGTCGAAATTGTTGGCGGACAGCGCCGCACTGGTGGCGTTGGTGATCTTGGTGTTGCCGGTGAAATTGACGGTCGCGCTCGAACCGACAAGCACGATGCCGATTTCAGATGCGGTCTGGACGGTCAGGTCGTCGACCGAGACCGTACCGGTCACTCCATCGAGGAAGAGGCCGGTTGCGACATTGCTGACCGTCACGCCCTGGACGGTCAGGCCATTGATGCCCAGGCCGTGGATGCCGGCGGCGGCGCCCCCGGCAATATTGAAATCGAGCAATGTGTTGCCGTTGCCCAGCGTCACGACATCGCCGCCGCCGGAACTGGTCAGCGTTGCCGCGCCCGCGGAATCCGAGATGGATTCGTCATGATGGACGTTGGTGCCGGTGACATTCAACGGCACCCCGCCGAGCGAGAACGCGCGGCCGTTGCCGAACGACGCAAGTTCCTGTCCGTCGCTCAGCGAGAAGCCGGTGGCGTCGTCGATCGTCCCGCGGTTGACCAGGACAATGATGGCGTCGCTGGCGGTAATGCTGTCGGCATAATCGATCGAGGCGAGGTCGGTGATGGACGTGCCGCCGCCCGAAGCCCCGGCCGCGACGAAGATGTAATTGCGCAGGTCGTAGAGTTGCGGGCCGGCAAACTGTGTCGTGCCGAAGGCGTAGTGGCCGCTGCCCTCATTGAGCCCGCGCGCATCGAGCGAGGCGGTGATGCCGGAGATGGAGCTGGAACCGCCGCCAAAGGTGAACTCGGCGTTGGCCGAATTGGCGGGCGACCCCGCTAGGCCGAAGCGCACGCCGGTATCGACATTGGTGATAACGCCGCCATCGGTGACGGTGATCACCGCGCCGCCGACGCTCGGCGAGGTCAGGTCGATGCCGATCGAGCCGGCAGCACCGGTGCCGGTTATGTTGAGCGACTGGGCGGTGAAACTGGTCTTGGATCCGGAGAAGTCGAGGCCGGTGCCGACACCCAGTCCGGAGATGACGATGTTGCCGGCGACCACCGCCGCATTGACGCCGGCAAACGAGATGCCGTCGGCGCCGGGATTGGTGATGTTGATGTCGCCGAAGCGGATCGCCGCCGGCGAATCCGAAATGGCGATCGCCGGCCCGGTCGTGTTGGAGATCGTCGTCGCACCGTTGACGGTGAAGCTGCCCGCGACATTCTCGAGCACGACACCCGACGTGCCGCCGCTCTGGCTGATCGAGTCCAGCACGACATGAGCGGTGATCGGATCGATGAAGACGGCCGTGCCGCCATTGCCCGATACGGTGCCGCCGGTGGTTGTGAACGTCCCGCCGGTCGACGTGCCCTGCACGGTGATGCCGCGGTCAGTATTGTCCTGCGCATTGACGGTGGCGAAGGTGTAGGTGCCCTTGCCGCTGATATCGAGACCGTCGTCGAGATTACCCTGCAGCAGCGTCGTGCCGGTGAAATTGTAGGTGCCGTCGCCGTCGATGTGCAGGCCGTCGAGACCGTTGCCGGTGGCGGTGAAATTGGAGCCGGTGATGCCGGTCGAGCTGCCGGTGAAGTCGGCGCCGTTGCCGCCCGCACCGGTGACCGTCACATTGGTCAGCGTCGCGCCGGTGATGTTGTTGCCGAAAATGCCGTCGGCGCCGCCGGTGATGGTGATGCCGTTGAGCGTGTTGCCGTTGCCCAGCGTGATGACCGGGTTGGCGACGTTGGTGCCCTGGATCGTGCCGTCGCTGCCGCCCAGGTTGAAGGTGCTGGTGCCGCCGCCGAAAAGCCTGGCGGTGACGCTTTCGCCGCCGCCGATGACGGTCTGTCCATTGGCAAGCGTCACGCCGCCGGTCGTCAGATTGCCGTTGCCGCCAAGCGCGACGACAAAGCCGTTCGCACCCGACTTGGTCACGGCGTCGTCCAGAGTCGTCGGGTCGGCCAGCGTGCCGGCGCCGGCGAGGCCGCCATCGGCGAAATAGAACTTGCCGAAGGCGTCATTGGTGGCGGCGTTGATCGCGACACGCGTCGTCGAGCCGCCGGTCAGCGTCTGCGACTGGACGCGGACGCCGATATCGCCACGCACGCGTTCGTTGACGCGCTTGCGCAGGCCTTCGCTGACCGGATAGACCGGCTCCGGCCCGCTATCGGCCCCATTTTCGGCTCCATTGTCCGAGCCGCTGCCGGGATTGAACGGGATGTTCAGCCGCACACTGCCGGCGAACTGGGTGTCGTCGCGATTGTCGTTGCGGACCTCGCCGGCGAAGACCAGTTCCGTGTTGCTGCCGAAGACATCTCCGATCGTATACTCGAACCCGGCCTTGCCGCCGGTGACGCTGCCGTCGTCGCCGTGCGGGTCCTCGAAATGATAGCCGCCGATGTCGAGCCGCAGCGAATGCTTGTCGGGCAGGGCGACCGGCACCTGCGCACCGATCTCGCCCTCGATGCCCCACGCCGCGTAGTCGCGGTGGTCGAGGACCGAGATCTGCTCGATCAGCTGGTTGCTGACCATCGACAGGGTCGAGCTGGTCGAGTGATCCGTCGAATCGCCCTTGATCGGCAGATAGACGTTCACATGCGCATCGAAATGTGGCGTGATTGCCTCGGCGCCCAGCGTGGCCGCGGTGAACTGGGTGGAGTTGTAGTTCTCGAGGTTGAGATAGGCGTAGCCGCCGATCATCAGGTCCGGGTTGACGATGCGGCGAATGCCGAGGCCGACATCCTGGCCGGAACCATCCTTGAAATCATGCTTGGCCCGGACATCCAGGAACAGCACGGATTCGGCCGTCTGCTTGAGCGGGATGAAACCTTCGAGCGCGGCGTTGCCGCCATTGTTGTCGGCGCCGATGATGGCGCGGATCTGCGGCTGCCACAGGCCGTTCGGATCGGCATGGGCCGTCAGACCGGAAAGGCCGAGCGCCAGCGTCGTCAGCGCCGTCGTCTTCCAAAGATGCCTGGCGATTTGCGAACGGCGATAGCCAGCGCGAACGTGGAAATCCTCCCCACGCGCCGCTATCTCAACAACTTGCCGAGAAGTCTCGGTAGTTCCCATCCCTGGCGAGTCCTTCGGGGACTACACGCGCCCCGTGTAGATTCTTACTCGAATTCTATTGTATAGCGAGTCCTGGCCGATCCGATTTCTAGAGCTTTCCTGCAAAATTGCTCGCTGTGTCTGAAAGGCCACAGTAATTTCGCCGGCTTGCTTGCCTCCGGCTCGGCTTTCGGAACAGTCGCCAGTGTTGTATCAAGCCATGCTCGGGAGAATACCGGGGCGCGGCGAGGAAACATGCAAGGCATCCGGCAAAACAACATGGCACTTACTTTAGCTCGATCTAATTTACTTGGCATGGCCGCGGGGCTGGCCGCCCTGTGGCTTGGTCTGGCCGCCGGCCCAGCCCTTGCCGAAGATGCCAAGCCGGCCCAGCCAAAGCCGGCTGAAACCAATGCAAAACCGGCCGATGCCAATCCGTGGGCAGTGAACTGCTCCTCCGGTTCGGCGACCACCGAGCTTCAGTGCCAGGTGTCGCAGAACCTGACCGAGGCCAAGACCGGGCAGCGCGTGCTGACCGTGACCGTGCGCCGCGACAACGGCAATGGCAGCCTCGCCATGCTGCTTGCCCTGCCGCACGGCCTGTTCCTGCCGTCCGGCGCCTCCTTCCAGATCGACCAGGGCCAGAAGACGACGATTGCCATCCAGACCAGCGACCAGAACGGCGCCTATGCCGCCACGCCGTTGTCGGCGGATCTCATCAAGGCCATGAAGTCCGGGACCAATCTGAACATCGGCATGGAATCGGTCACCCGCAAGCCGGTCACCATCCCGGTGTCGCTGGCCGGCTTCACCGCCGCCGTCGCCAAGCTGGAATCGATCAAGTAGCTGCTGTCAGCGGCTTGATTGTGCGCACCCGGAATGCTCCGTTGCCGCTTCGGACAGTGGAGAAACCCATGACAGGCTTTGTCGATCGCCAGCGCGCGGCGCAACTGATGGACCGCGCCGGCATCGCGGCGCTGGTGCTGTGCGCGCCTGAGGCCTTCCACTATGCGACCGGAGCCTCGATCGGGCCGTCGGGACTGTTCCGGCGCGCCGGCGCCGGCTTCGTCGTCATCCCGGCTGGCCGAGACCTGCCGATGGGCGTCGTGGTGGCGGATTTCAATGCGGGACAGCTGCAACTGGCTCTGTCGGATGCCGTCATCCGCAGCCACCCGATCTGGATCGAAACCGCCACGCTTGACGCCTCGACCGCAGGGCAAGGGCTGGCGCAACGCGTCGAGGCCGGCCTTGCCTCGTCTGGCCGGGCGCCTGGTTTTTCCCGGCCGGCAACATTCGAACTTGCCCGTTCCGTCCGCGAACTGAAGGAGATCCTGAGCGGGTTCGGACTTGAGCGCGCAAGGATCGGCGTCGATCTCGATTTTATTCCCGCCGCCGATCTCTCGGTCATGCAGGCGCTGCTGCCGGGCTGCACGATGGTCGACGGCTCGGCCGTGCTCGACAGGTTGCGGGCCATCAAGTCGCCGCGCGAGATCGATCTGCTCCAGCAAGGCATCATCCTGTCGGAAGCCGGGCTGGAGCGGCTGCAGGTCGATGCCATGGCCGGCATGCGTCAGGGCGATCTCATTGCCCACTATCGGCAAGGCGTCGCCACGGCCGCGTCCGGCCTGTCCCATCCGGTCGCCACAGCCGAATATGTGACGCTGGGCGCGAAGGCCAAAAGCACCGATGCGAAAGCCATGCCTGGCGATCCGCTGAAGTGCGACATGGTCTGCACGGTCGGCGGCTACGCCTCCGACATGTCGCGCAATTTCACCTTCGGATCGCCATCCGCCGAGCAGGCCGAACTGCACGCGATCGCCGAGCGGGCCTTTGACGACGGGCTGGCCGCGCTTGTTCCGGGAGCCACGCTCGCCCACGTGCATCGCGTCGCCACCGACAGCCTGGCGCGGCAAGGGCTGCGCACCTACCGCCGCGGTCATTTCGGCCATGGCGTCGGCCAGTCGGTCTTCTCGGAGCAATGGCCGTTCATCGCCGCCGATAGCGATGTCGTCATCGAAGCCGGCATGGTGCTGGCCTTCGAGATCCCGCTCTACATAGACGGCCTCGCCAGCTTCAATCTCGAGGACCAGTTCCTGATCACGCCGGACGGGCCTGTCGCCATGAACCGCCTGCCGAGGCGGCTGGAGAGGATTGGATAGCCGGCTTTGAGTCTGCACGCTGGAGATTGGCCGAAGCCTCCCCACCTTCGTCATCCACGGGCGGAGCAGGAGCGAAGCTCCGTCGCGGAGACCCGAGGATGACGAAGCGATGGGCGACTTGGCCAATCTCGAAGCCGCACGCGGTACCCAGCACCTAACCACTCACCGGCGGCCTTCTCCCTCTCCACGGCATCTCCTGCTCCAGTTGCGCCGATGCAGCCAGCACCGTTGCCTCGTCGCCGTAGCGGCCGACCAGTTGCACGCCGATCGGCACGCCGTCTTTCGACCAGCCGAGCGGCAGCGAGATCGCCGGCTGGCCGGAGATGTTGAAGGGGAAGGCAAACACCGAGTCCGTCCATTTGGCGTTGTAGCGGTCGATGTCGGTTTCCGACATGTCGTAATAGCCGAGCGGGCGCGGCAGCTGCGTCAGGGTCGGGGTGATGAAGAGATCGTAGGCGCAGAGGTCGCCGACGATGTCGCGGCCGACCTGCCTGAGCTGCTCGACATCGGAGATGTGCCTGGTGCCGCTGGTCGAGCGGCCGCGCTCGATGATTGCCCAAGTCACCGCCTCGACATCGCTTGGCGTCACCGGCCGGCCGATCACCGTTTCAAGGTAGTCGAACGTCGCCGCCGTCTGCACGCAGGTCATGTTGGTGTAGGTCTTCCACACAGCGTTCGCGTCGAGCGGCATATCGTGCTCCTCGACGTCGTGGCCGAGCCGCTCGAGCGCAGCCACGGTCAGCAGCACCGCCGCCTTCACCTCCGGATCGATCGCGGTGCCGTTGGGCGGCGTGACGGAAAAGCCGATGCGCAGCCTCTTTGGCGCCCGCGCTGAGAGGCTGAGCCAGCTGCCATCAGGAACCGGCGGCGTATAGGGGTCGCCGGGCAGCGCGCCAGCCACCGCATCGAGATAGGCTGCCGTGTCACGCACAGTGCGTGAGCAACAGAGAAAATAGGCGCCGCCATACCAATAGTCGCCGAACGGGGCGAGGCTGACGCGGCCGCGCGACGGCTTCAGGCCGACGATACCGCAGCAGGAGGCCGGGATGCGGATCGAGCCGGCGCCATCGCTGGCCTCGGCGATCGGCACCATGCGCGAAGCGATGGCCGCGGCAGCGCCGCCGCTCGAGCCGCCGGGGGTGATGCCTTCCTTCCACGGGTTCTTCGTCACACCGTAGAGTTTTGGTTCCGTCGTGATCGACCAGCCATTCTCCGGCGCGTTCGACTTGCCGACCAGCACCAGCCCGGCCGCCTTCATGCGGCGAACGACTTCGGTGTCGAAATCGGCAACAACATCCCTGAGGTAGAATGAGGAGTTGGTGTTCGGTGCCCCGGTCCAGGACGAGGCGAGCTCCTTGAGCAGGAACGGCACGCCGGCGAAGGGCGCTGATGTGTCGACCGTCTCGGCCTGCGCCCGCGCCATGTCGTAGAGGCGATGGATGACCGCATTGAGCGCCGGGTTGAGCCGCTCGACCAGCGTGATCGCCGCCTCGACCAGTTCCGCCGGTGAAACGTCGCCCCGCTTCACAAGTGCCGCAAGGTCGAGCGCGTCGGACTCGGCATAGGTTTTTAGCAGACTGTCGGTGACCATGTCTCTCTCCCGTCGTTCGTTGATCTTGCCAACGTTGGCGCCGCCCCTCATCCGCCTGCCGGCACCTTCTCCCCGTATAGTGACGGGGAGAAGGGAGACGCTCCAACGCTGACGACCCCCTCTCCCCGTTCTTCACGGGGAGAGGGTAAGGGTGAGGGGCAGCGCCGGCCTGAAACGATTGCCGCCAGCAGCCGGATTGCGTCAGGCCAGGTCGATGGTCCGTCCCAGTGCGATGCTCTGTTCGGCGGCCAGCACGATGCGCAGGCTGTTGACCGCCGCATCCATCTGCTCGGTCAAATCGAGATCCTCGCGGATAGCGCGCAGGAAGAAGGCCTGCTCGCGGTCGCAGAGCTCCTGGTGACCGGGCTCGTCCTCCATGCTGACGATCTCGTCGGGCTTCGAGAAATTCTTGTCGCCGTCGACCTGAGCATAATGGATCTTCAGGGCATCGGTCTTGGTGTGGCGGTCGATGTCGGCGGAGCTCGAAACCTCTGCCAGTTCGGCAGCACTGTTCGCCTGCTGTCCGGCGACGATCGACACCGCGCCCTTGGGGCCGACCACGTCCTTCACGAAATAGGCCGTCTCGCTCATCATCGGGCCCCAGCCCGCTTCGTACCAGCCGACCGAACCGTCATCGAAGGTGACGTGCAGGTGGCCGTAATTCTGCTTGTCGGCCTCCGCCCAGAGCTTGGCGCCGATGCCATGCACGCGCACCGGCTTGGCGCCGGTCAGCTGGCACATGACGTCGACATAGTGGACGCCGCAATCGACGATCGGGATCAGCGAATCGATCAGGTTCTTGTGCCAGTGCCAGGCGCTGCCGCTGCTCTGCTGGTTGAGGTTGAGCCGCATCACCAGCGGCTTGCCGAGCGTCTTGCCGACCTCGATGAACTTGATCCATGACGGGTGGACGCGCAGGATATAGCCGAGCACCAGCTTGCGGTTCTTCGCCCGCGCCGCCGCGACAACCTTCTTGGCATCCTCATTGTTGGTGGCGAGCGGCTTTTCCATGAACACATGGCAGTTGGCGGCGATCGCCTTCAGCGCATATTCGGCGTGGGTGTTCGGCCAGCTGTTGATCGACACCGCGTCCGGTTTTGTCTCCTTCAGCGCCTGGTCGAAATCCTCGTAGAGTGGATAGCCGGCTAATTCTCCCGGAATCTTCGTGTTGGTCTTGATCGAGCGGCTCATGATGCCGACGATCTCGAAACCGTCGAGCCGGTGATACGCGCTGGCATGCGACGCACCCATATTGCCGAGACCCACCACCAGCACTTTTACTCTGTCGGACACCGCTGCCTCCCAAATTCTTCATTGAATCTTGGGCGGCGTGCTGCCGTCGCCCGCATGTTTATCCAGGACAATCACCTTAGGTTGGCGCCGCCCCTCATTGCCCTGCCGGGCATTTCTCCCCGTATAGTGACGGGGAGAAAGGGCTGGCCGCAATGTTGGCGATTGGCGAAATCATCAACGACAGCGTCCCCTCGCCCCGTTTACGGGGAGAGGATGCAGGCAGGCAGGTGAGGGGCGGCGCTGACCTGGACATTGTCAGCCCTACTTCACCGCTGAATCGAACAGATGCGCCTTGATCTTCTCGACATCGAGCGCGGCAAAACCTTCCGACAGCTTGACGCCGTCGGCATCGGCCTTGACCTTGGCCTTGTCGAAATCATTGGCCGGGCCGATCAAATCGTTGGTGCAGACATCCTCGGCCTTCACCGGAGCGGTGATCTGGCCGATCTTGTGGATCTCGTCGAAGAAGCCCTGCCAGCTCGCCATGTCGTGCGAGCCCCAGCCGCCGCGTTTGTCCATGTCGCCGCGGAAGACGTTGATCTGCTGCAGGATCGAGGTGGTGCCGAGCTCCGGCCCGAGATTCTTGGCCAGCGTCGGGAACTGCTCGAACACCGCTTCGACCGCCGCGCGGGGATTCTGGTAGCCGAATTCGAGGCCCATCGCCCAGCCGCGCAGGTACTTTTCCAGCAACGCCTTCTTGTCGGCGTCCTCCAGATCGGCGGCGCGCACGACGAAAGTATTGGCCGGCAGCTTTGAGTTCTGCACGCCGAGCCAGTATTCGAAGTCGAGCCCCTTGGCGATCCATTCGGCGCGTAGGCCTTCCCACGACAGGGCAGCGTCGCCCTGGCCGCCGGCAAGAGCCGTGCCCCATGTCGGCCAGCCGGCTTCGACATATTTGACCTTCTTGATGTCGACGCCCTGCGCCGCCAGCAGCGGGTCGGTGATCGACTGCCAGGCGGCGGAGCCGAGCAGGATGGTCTTGCCTTCCAGCTTCTTCAGATCGTTCGATCCCTCGCCCTTGCGGAAGGCGATGCTGAACGTGTCGCGGGCGCCCATGTGGAACACCGACTTCAGCTTCATGCCGTTCTGGATGGCGAAGGAGAACACGCCGGGCGACGGGAAGCCCATATCGGCCTGGCCGACATCGACGAACTTCACCGTCGCGGTGCCGTCCGACGGCCCCGGCTGCATGTCGGTGTCCAGCCCATCGAAATAGCCGGCCTTCTTGGCTGCCCAGTAGGGATAGTCGTCGAGCACTTCGAGCGTGCCGCGCGGCGAGATCCAGGTGAATTTTCCGTAGGGTTCGGCCCTGGCCTTGAGGCCGGTGGCGCCAAGCGCCGTCGCGGTCACCAGCCCGGCGCCGGTCACCTGCAGGAAAGTGCGGCGGCTGATCCCCGCCGGGTTGGTCGAGAAATTATTGGTCATGGCATTCCCCTTTTTTGTTTGATGTCAGTCTCTTGCCGCCCGCCTCCCGGGCGCCGTCTGTACTTTTGTGTTCAAGCCTCCCAGCTCGCCCATTTCTTGCCGATCAGGAAGAACAGCACGTAGATCAGGATGCCGAGCGTCGACAGGATCAGCACCACGGCGAAGAACTGCGGCATCTGGATCATCGACGAATAGGTCGTCAGCCGGTTGCCGAGGCCGAAGCCGCCGCCGACCATTTCGGCGCCGACCGCGGTCAGCAGACCGAAGATGGCGCCGATCATCAGCCCGACCAGGATCATCGGCAGCGCCATCGGCGCGCGGATTTTCCAGAAGATCTGCAAGGTGCTGGCGCCATAGGAGCGCGCCAGCGCGATCTTGGCGCTGTCGACGCGGCGAAAGCCTGTGGCGGCGTTGATCATCACCATCGGCCCGGCGGCCAGCGCCACCGCGATGATGCGCGGCGTGTAGCCGAAGCCGAAGCGCAGGATCAGAAGCGGCACCAGTGCCAGCATCGGCGTGGTGACCAGCAGCAGGATGTAGGGCGCGACGATCTTCTCGGCGAAGGGGAACTGGGTGATGACGGCGGCCAGCACCAGGCCGATGATGGCGCCGATGGTGAAGCCGGACACCAGCTCGACCAGCGTGTAGCCGAGATGCGGCGCGATCAGCGGGAACTCGTCGAACAGCGCATAGGCGATCGAGCTCGGCGGCGGCATGATGTAGAGCGGCACGTGGAACAGCCGCAGCGCCAGTTCGATGCCGCCGATGATGATCACCGCCACGGCAAGAATGGCCGCCACCTCCTTGCCCGACTTGATGCCGGGGCCGCTGGCGAAGGCCGACAGATTGGTCAGGCTGACCTCGTGGCCGTCGGCAGACTTGGATTTGGAGAATTCCGGAATGGCGTCGCCTCCGCTCACGGCCTGATCCTCACGATCTCGGCGCTCGGGCGCTCCGGCGCTTTTGGCCGCGTGCGTTCGCCGACAATGTCCATCTTGATACGGTTGGTGAGGTCGAAGACCTCTTTCGTCGCCATGATCTCCAGCGAGCGTGGCCGCGCAAACGGCACGCGATATTCCTTGGCGACGCGGCCCGGCCGGGCGCTCAGCACCACGACGCGGTCGGAGAGGAAGATCGCTTCCTCGATCGAGTGGGTGATGAAGACGATGGTTGTCTTGGTGTCGAGCCAGATCTCCTCGACCAGCCGGTTCATCTCCTCGCGGGTGAAGCTGTCGAGCGCGCCGAACGGCTCGTCCATCAAAAGCACCGAAGGCTTCAACGCCAGCGCCCGCACGATCGCCGCGCGCTGCTGCATGCCGCCGGAAAGCTCGCGCGGAAACTTGCCGCCGAAGCCGTCGAGACCGACACGGTTCAGCAGATGCGCGATCCACGCCCGGTCCGGCTTCTCGCCCTTGATCTCGAAAGGGAAGCGGATGTTGGCGTCGAGATTGCGCCACGGCAGGAGGTTCGCTTCCTGGAAGACGATGCCGATATCGGGATGCGGACCGGTGATGGCCTTGCCATCGAGCCGGATCTCGCCGCTGGTCAGGCTGTGCAGGCCCGACATCGACCACAAGAGCGTGGTCTTGCCGCAGCCGGAAGGGCCGACGATCGAGACGATTTCATTGGCGCTGACATCTAGGCTGCAGCGGTCCAGCGCCAGCAGGTCGCCGGAGGCCGTGTGATAGATCTTGGTCGCTGCCTGCACGCCAAGCTTCGGCTTTTTTGCATCGCCCGTATTCATCTGCCCCCCGGGAAGATTGCGCGATGATCCATTGGCTCATCCCCAGCGAAAATCAGTCTGTAACTATCCT
Organism: Mesorhizobium sp. WSM4808; assembly: GCF_055811675.1. Classification (NCBI taxonomy): domain Bacteria; kingdom Pseudomonadati; phylum Pseudomonadota; class Alphaproteobacteria; order Hyphomicrobiales; family Phyllobacteriaceae; genus Mesorhizobium; species Mesorhizobium sp. WSM4808. The sequence goes on along the minus strand of NZ_JBVVQX010000005.1, from coordinate 13,695 downwards.
ACTTTCCTCTCAAGCACCGACGATGGCCACCGTATCAGGAAAATCGATTAGTATGCCTATCTGCTTGTTTTAATATCGGTTTTGCGGCCTTGAAATGCATGTTGCTTTCCTACATACTTCGGAACTGACACGGATCGGAGAGGACCGGAGGAAGGTGATCTTTACCCTACGACACGCTACGGTTGCGATGCGGTCGGGCGCGTGGAGCCAGGGCGTGCAAACATGCTAAGACGGCAGCCTCGCAACCCAGGGAAAGACCAGGACCCCATGAACGAAGCTGGCAGCCAGGACGAGCCTGTTCCAGGCCAGGATACCGAGGGGCGCGATCCTGTCCGGCGCATTCCCGACATCATCTCGCTGGTCAAGGATTCCTACAGCGAATTGCGCCCGGCCGAACGGCGTGTCGCCGATGTCGTGCTCGACGACGTCAAATATGCCGTCGACGCCTCCAACGCCGCCCTTGCCCAGCGCGCCGGGGTCAGCGAACCGACGGTGACCCGGTTTTGCCGCGCTATCGGCTGCGAGGGCGTGCGCGACTTCAAGCTGAAGCTGGCGCAGAGCCTCGTCGTCGGTGCGCTCTATCTGGCCAAGTCGCCCTCCGTCAGCAATGACAATGGCATGCCGTTCTGGAACGCCGTATTCGGCGAGGCGCGCCGGGCGCTACAGGAGGCCGAGCGGCAGCTCGACCCGGCGCAGCTGCAGAAAGCCGCCGATCTGATCGCCAAGGCGCGCCAGGTCACCGTGTTCGGCCTCGGCGGCAGCTCCTCGGCGCTGGCGCAGGAAACCCAATACCGGCTGTTCCGCTACGGCATCACCGTCAGCGCCCAGTGCGACCCCTATCTGATGCGCATGACCGCCTCGACGCTCAAGCCGGGCGATCTGGTGATCGCCATTTCGGCGACCGGACGCACGCGCGAGGTGATCGAGGCCGTCGAGCTCGCCAAGCACTACCGCGCCAACGCCATCGCCGTAACCGCGCCCGACACCGAACTCGCCCGCGCCTGCGACGTCAGGCTGACGGTGGCGGTGCCCGAATACCCCGACACGCTGAAGCCGACGGCCTCGCGCTTCGCCTTCCTGGCGGCGATCGACCTTCTGGCGGTGGCCTCCGCCTACAAGCTCGACGGTTCGGCCCGCGAGACCGTGCGCCGCATCAAATACAACGCCCAGATCCACCGCACCGGCAAGGAGATGGAGCCGCTCGGAGATTAGTCCTTTCCTTCTCCCCGTTCACGGGGAGGTGAGGAATGGTCCGCGTAGCGGACGAAAAGCCAATTGCTTGGCTTTTCGAACGACGAACGCCGGCAGGCGGATGAGGGACGGCGCCGAGTTCAACAATTGATGGTCCCAACTTGGATTGGGCGCATGCACAAAGAGGGAAAGAAATGCTCGAAATAGCACCGACGAAACAGGCAGCCGCATGGCTCGAATCCCTGGCGCAGGCGCTCGCAGCCGGCGACGCTGCGGCGGCGAGCAACCTCTTCGTCGACGATTGCTACTGGCGCGATCTCCTGACCTTCACCTGGAACATCACCACCATGGAGGGCCGCGAAGCGACCGCCGACATGCTGGCGGCGACGCTGGCGACGGCCAGGCCGAGCGCGTGGCAACTGACCGGCGAGGCGATCTCGGACGATGGCACCATCGAGGCGTGGTTCAGCTTCGAAACCGCGGTCGCTTCAGGAGAGGGCATCATGCGGCTGCGCGACGGCCGCTGCCGCACGCTGTTCACGGCAATGACGGATCTGAAAGGCTTCGAGGAGCGCAAGGGGGCGGCGCGGCCGCTTGGCGTGCGCCACAAGGCCGATCCCAGGCGCGAAACCTGGTCGGAGGCGCGGGCGCGCGAGACGCGCGAGCTCGGCACCGATGAACAGCCCTACTGCCTGGTCATCGGCGGCGGCCAGGGCGGCATCATGCTGGGGGCGCGGCTGCGCCAGCTCGGCGTGCCCACCATCGTCATCGAAAAGAATGCGCGGCCGGGCGATTCCTGGCGCAACCGCTACCGCACGCTCGTGCTGCACGACCCGGTCTGGTACGACCATCTGCCCTACATTCCCTTCCCGGAAAACTGGCCGGTGTTCACGCCCAAGGACAAGATGGGCGACTGGCTGGAAATGTACACGCGCGTCATGGAACTCAACTATTGGGTCGCCACCAAATGTCTCAGCGCCAGCTATGACGAGGCGGAGAAAGTCTGGACCGTGGTGGTCGACCGCGTCGGCCGCCAGATCACGCTGAAGCCCAAGCACATCGTCTTTGCCACCGGCGCCTACGGTCCGCCACGGCGGATCGATCTGCCGGGCGCCGACCGGTTCAAGGGCGAGTTGCTGCACTCCAGCCAGTATGCCAGCGGCGACAAATTCCGCGGCAGACGAGTCGCGGTCATCGGCGCGGCAAGCTCCGGCCACGATGTCTGCGTCGACCTCTGGGAAAGCGGCGCCGAGGTCACCATGATCCAGCGTTCGCCGACAACGGTGGTCAAGTCGGACACGCTGATGGAAGTCGGCTTCGAGATATTCTCGGAAGACGCACTGGCACGCGGCATCACCACCGAGAAGGCCGACATGATCGTCGCCTCGACGCCGTTCGCACTGGTGCCCAAGGGCCAGCGGGCGCTCTACGAAGTGATCAAGGCGCGCGACGCGGCCTTTTACGACCGCTTGCGCGCCGCCGGCTTCGCCCTCGATTTCGGCGACGACGAGACCGGCCTTCTGATGAAGGCCTACCGCACCGGCTCCGGCTACTATATCGATGTCGGCGCTTCCGACCTGATCATCGACGGCAAGATCGGCATCCGCAGCGGCGTCGCCATCAAGTCGCTGACCCCGAGCGGCATCCTGTTCGAGGACGGCAGTGAACTCGCCGCCGACGCCATCATCGCCTGCACCGGCTATCAGTCGATGAACGAGACGGTGGCTTCGATCGTCTCGCGCGAAGTCGCCGACAAGGTCGGCCCGTGCTGGGGTCTTGGCTCAGGCGTCAAGGGCGACCCAGGACCCTGGCAAGGCGAGCTGCGCAACATGTGGAAGCCGACCGCGCAGGAAGCGCTGTGGTTCCACGGCGGCAATCTGGCGCTGTCGCGCTTCTATTCGAAATATGTGGCGCTGCAGATCAAGGCGCGGATGGAGGGCATTGAGACGCCGGTTTATGGGAAGCCGAGCAATTCAGGTGCTGCTGATCTCCCCCCTCGAGGGGGAGATGTCGCCGAAGGCGACAGAGGGGGTCGCCGCGCGTAGAGCGCCAGCCTCCATCTGCCGCAAGGAGGTCACATCCAGTCGAACCGACCCCCTCTGGCCTGCCGGCCATCTCCCCCTCAAGGGGGGAGATCAGCTAATCGTGCCGCTGCCCGAAATGCCTCGCCGCAACCTCGACATGCGTATGCGATGCCTGCGCCACGAAACGCTCGGTCTCGTTGTGATCAGCCGCCTCGTTCGGCCACCAGGTGCCGCCAATAACGATGCCTTCCGACACCAGCCTCTGGTCGGCGACCAATGACGCGCCGACCGCGTCGACGAAGGTGAAGCGGCCCGGGCGCTGCCGGAGCACGGCGACATCGCCGACGGTGCCGACCGCCAGCGTGCCCAGGTCAGGCCTGGCGATCGCCTGCGCCGGCGCTTGCGTGGCGGCGCGCAGGACCTCGACCAGCGGCATGCCGAGCGCCAGCAGCTTCGACATGCAGACCAGTATGTCGAAGGCCGGCCCGTCGACGCAGTAGAGATGCACGTCGCTCGAGATCACGTCCGGCGCCAGTCCTTCCTCGAGCATGGCGCGGGCAACGGCGAAATCGAACGAGCCCATGCCGTGGCCGATGTCGAAGATGACGCCGCGCTCGCGCGCCAGCCGCATGTCCGGCCGCACCGCGCCGGAAGCAAATACCGGCGCATTGGGAAACGGCCGGAAGCAGTGGGTGAGGATGTCGCCCCTGCGCAGCCGCGGCAGCACCTCCGAGCGGCCGGGCGGCGGCTCGTCTATATGCGCCATCAGCGGCAGGCCGGCCTGGTCGGCGGCCTCCAGCGCCAGATCCACCGGGGCGATGCCGCTGGTGCCGCCGGCATGCTTACCGGAGCGGACTTTTACGCCGACCACGACATCGCGGTGTTCACGCACCGCCGCGACCACCTCGCGCGGCTCGCACAGCCTGAGGTCGCTGCACTCGCCGACCGACACTGTCTGCGAGAAGCCGAAAATGCCGGCAAAGGAAATGTTGACATAGGCCAGGATGCGGACCTTCGACCGCTCCATGACATGGCGGCGGAAGCCGAGGAAATTGCCGGCGCCGGCACTGCCCGCATCGATGAAGGTGGTGGTGCCGCTCTTGGCGGCCAGCCGGTCGGCATCGACGCCAAGCGACGTGCCGCCCCAATAGACGTGGCTGTGCAGGTCGACCAGGCCCGGCGTGACGATGCAGCCGCCGGCATCGACGATCTGCGCTGCGCTGTCCGCCGGGATATCGGCATCGACTGCGGCAACGCGGCCATTGGCGATGGCGACATCGCGCGGCGCGTCGAGGCCAGCGGCCGGATCGATCAGCCGTCCGCCCTTCAGCAGGAGGTCGAATTGCATTGCGGTCACCTCCGCTTCGTTGCTTTGCCTACAGAGGCCGGTAAGCGACCGCCTCGACTTCGATCTTGATGTCGATCATCAGCCGCGATTCGACCGTGGTGCGGGCCGGCGGGTCTTTGGGGAAATGCCGGGCATAGACCGCGTTGAAGGCGCCGAAATCGCGCGCATCTTCCAGCCAAACCGTGGTCTTCACCACATCGTCCATGGTGCAGCCGGCCAGCGCCAGCGCGGCCTTGATGTTGGCGAGCACCTGCTCGGTCTGTTCCGATATGCCGCCCTTGACCACGATGCCGTCGCTGCCGACGGGAACCTGGCCCGAGACATAGACGAGATCGCCGGCCCGCACGGCTGGCGACAACGGCACATGCGATGTTCCAAAACACTGTTTCGGCAAGGGACAAGCCTCCTCTGATGACAGGACGGGGTGCCATGGCGGCGCCCGCTTCGATCACATTTACGCCGATCGGGGCGATCCTCATAGGGGCCTTGTTGGAAAGCAACATTCTTCGAAATCCGTGTTGCTTTATTACAGGAGCGCTTGCATCGTGCGCGCTGGCGGGCTGCCTTGTAGCCGCACCGCACAGACGCATTAGCCAGAGCGGAGACACCCAGCAATGACCTACGACAAGAACCCGTTTCCATCAGGCGATGCCGATCGCCACGCGCTCTGGGAAATGCTGGTGCGGCGCGACATCGACGCTTTCATCGGCCAGGACTGGGCCATGGTCGAGGATGATTTCGTCGCCGAGAGCTTCTTCGGCATGCACGCGCATTTCCTCAGCAATGCCGATGCCTGGCGGCTGCAGTTTCCAAGGCTGGACATCTACCGCGACGAATGGCTGCGCCAGGCCAGGGAGACGGCGGCGACCAAATTCGCCGAGCCGCTGCGCGAGGCGCTGTTTCGCGTCACCAACATGCGCGACATCGATGTCGACGGCGACCGCGCCGTGCTGCACAAGAAATTCGACGGCTCGGTTGCCAAGGCGGACGGCAGCGTCGACCGCTTGAAATGGCAGACGCTGTATTTCTGCAGCAAGGTCGGCGGCAGCTGGAAGATATCAGGCTTCGTCGGCTACATGCCGCATCCGCTCGGTAGCTAGAACCACCGATCACCAGAGCGCAGGATGGGTCGGGCCGAACGTGCGGCCCGGCACCGCGGCCGCCATCAGCGAGCCGTTGAACAGCGATGGCGGATGCAAGGCGCCGCATTCCATCAAACGCATCGCCAGACATTGGCAATGCCTTTTGCGCCCATTCTTACGAATTTGTATGCCGCCGGACAGGCCGGTGTGAACTCGTTTGTTTACGATGCGCGGGGCGGATCGCCATCGCCCCGCCGCAACCGTCGACTTCTGGACTTCAGCCATGCTCGCGCCCAACAGGCAACAACCCGCCGCACCGAGCCACAACAGGGTTCCCGACGTCACCCTCGACTTCTGGCTGGTCAAGCTGATGGCGGTCACCACGGGCGAGACCGCGGCGGATTATCTTGCCGACACAATCGGGCTCGGGCTGACCGCCACCTCGCTGATCATGACCGGCATCCTGATCGCGGCCCTTGTCCTGCAGTTTACGCGGAAATGCTATGTGCCGTGGGCTTATTGGCCGGCGGTGGTGCTGATCAGCATCGTCGGCACGCTGGTGACGGACAGCCTCGTCGACAGTTTCGGCGTGCGCCTGCAGACGGCAACCATCGCCTTCTCGGTCGCGCTCGCCGCGACATTCGCGGTCTGGTACGCCAGCGAAAGGACGCTGTCGATCCACACCATCTTCACCACCAGGCGCGAGATCTTCTACTGGCTGGCGATCCTCTTGACCTTCGCGCTCGGCACCGCCGCCGGCGACCTCGTCGCCGAAAGCTTCGACATGGGCTACCTCACGACGGGGCTGCTGTTCGGCGGTGCCATCGCGCTGATAGCGCTCGCCTACTGGCTGCTCAGTCTCGACGGCATCCTGGCCTTCTGGCTCGCCTATATCCTGACGCGGCCGCTTGGCGCTTCGTTCGGCGACCTGCTGTCGCGGTCGGCCAGGCACGGCGGCCTGGGTCTCGGCACCATCTTCACCAGCCTGCTCTTCCTTGGCTGTATCTTTGCGCTTGTCCTGCACATGACCCTGAAGGAGGCAACCGACGAGGCCGATGAACTGTTGCTGGACCTGGACTGAAGCCTTGGCCTCGTCATCCGCGCGCGGAGCAAGGAGCGTAGCGACGCAGCGCGGACCCGACGATGACGAAGTTGGGAGAAGCCGCTCCGAATGCCTGCGCCTTCGTGACATCCTAGGAACAAGCCCGTGCCGGTGATAGCCTCTCGACCTCGGCAACGGACCGGACCTTTCATGCGACTGCTTCTCGTCGAGGACGACCACAGGACGGCCGACTATATCGTCAGGGGACTGACCGAGGCCGGCCATACTTGCGACCTCCTGCGCAATGGACATGACGCGCTGTTCGCGGCGACCCGGGGCAATTACGACGTGATCGTCGCCGACCGGATGATCCCCGGCCTCGACGGCCTGTCGATGGTCAAGGCGGTTCGCGCCGCGGGCGTACGGACGCCGGCGATCTTTCTCACCTCCGTCGGCGGCATCGACGATCGCGTCGAGGGGCTGGAGGCCGGCGGCGACGACTATCTGGTCAAGCCCTTCGCCTTTTCCGAACTTCTCGCCCGCATCAACGCGCTTGGCCGGAGGCCGGCGGCGCAGGAGCAGAAAACCGTCCTGCGGGTCGCCGACCTCGAAATGGACCTGATCATGCGGCGGGTCACGAGGCGGGGCCAGCCGATCGACCTGCAGCCCAGGGAATTCAGCCTGCTGGAAGTGCTGATGCGCGGCGAAGGCCGCGTCATCACCCGCACCATGCTTCTGGAGCGCGTCTGGGATTTTCATTTCGATCCGAGGACCAGCGTCGTCGAGACCCATATCAGCCGGCTGCGGGCCAAGGTAGACAAGCCCTTCGAAACCCAGCTCATCCACACCGTCCGCAACACCGGCTACAGCCTGCACGCGCCGTCATGACGGGAACATGGTCCCGCCTGCTGCGCAGCACGCCGTTCCGGCTGGCCCTGACCTTCGCCTTCCTGTTCGTGCTGGCCTTCGTCCTGTCTGGCGCCATCGTCTACCAGATGATGAGCGCCGATCTTGCCGAGCGGCTCGACGACACCATCAAGGAGACCTACGCGGTCGTCGCCGCAACCTATGCCGAGAACGATCTCAAGGAGCTGGTCGAGACCGTCGGCAGCCACTCCCTGCGCAGCCTCAAAAAGGAGCAGCTGTTTTCGCTGACCGACGCGACGGGCAATCGCCTGGCCGGCAACTTCACCGCGGCAGGGCTTCCCGACGGCTTCTCGATGTTCGACACCGAAATGCCCGGCGTGCCGCCCGGCGCCGAGTACCGCGCCTATTCCGGCCCGGTCGGGGGCAACACCCTGACCGTCGCCTTCAGCCTTTCCGAGACGGAGGAGCTGGAGAGGATCGTGCTGATGAGCTTTGGCTGGGGAACCCTGATCATCATCGGGCTGGCGGTCGCCGGCGGCGCCCTGCTGGCCTCGCGGGTCCAGCGCCGTCTCGACGGCATCGCCGCCACCATGGTGGATGTCTCGCATGGACGGCTGGACACCCGCATTCCGCTGACCGGCAAGGGCGACGACATCGACATCGTCTCCAGCCAGGTCAATGCCGCGCTCGACCGCCTGTCGGCGCTGGTCGAAGGCATGAAACAGGTCAGCGCCAACATCGCCCACGACCTGAAGACGCCGCTCAACCGGCTGCAGATGATCCTCGACACCGCGTCCGAAAAGAACCTGTCAGGTCAAAAGGTCGCCCGCGAACTGGCCGAGGCGCATGCCGAAAGCCTGCAGATCAACGAGACCTTCGATGCCCTGCTGCGCATCGCGCAGATCGAAGCTGGCGCGCGCCGGGCGCGGTTCACCGATGTCGATCTGGGCGAGGTGCTGCAGACCATCGCCGAGATCTATGCCGATGTTGCCGAAGACGACGGAAAGTCGCTGTCGTTGGCGCAACCACAGGAAACGACGGACCGGATCCATGGCGATCGCGAGCTGTTGACGCAGATGTTCGCCAATCTGGTCGAGAACGCGCTGCGCCATTGTCCATCGGGCACGACGATAAAGCTGTCGGCGGCGCGCCAGGGCGAACGCGTCGTTGCCGGCGTCGCCGACAACGGTCCCGGCATTCCCGCCGACGAACATGAAAAAGTGTTTCAGCGGCTTTATCGGCTGGACCATAGCCGGTCGACGCCAGGCAGCGGGCTGGGTCTCAGCCTTGTCCGGGCGATTGCCGATCTGCACGGTGCGTCGATTACGCTCGAGGATTGCCGGCCCGGGCTTGAGGTGGCGGTGAGTTTTCCGCTGGCGACGGGTTAGAGGCCGATCTCCCCCCTTGAGGGGGAGATGTCGCCGAAGGCGACAGAGGGGGTCGCCTCGCGTGAAGCGCCAGCCTCCATCTGTCGCAAGGAGGTCGCATCCGGTCGGACCGACCCCCTCTGGCCTGCCGGCCATCTCCCCCTCGAGGGGGGAGACCAGCAGCTTCACCGATCGATCCGCGTCGACAGGATGATCGACGACAACGTCCGCTCGACCCCGTCCATGGCGCCGATCTGGTCGAGCAGCATGTCGAGGTCGCGGATCGATGGCGCGTCGACGATGACGATCATGTCGAAATTGCCGCTGACCGAATGCAGCGTCCGGACCGTCGTCAGGGCGCGCAGGCCGCGCACCACCTTGTCGGCGAGCTTGGGTGTCACGGTGAGCAGCACATGCGCCCGCACCAGCCCCTGCTCGTAGTCCGGCGCCAGCCGCACGCCATAGCCTGTGATGATGCCGCGCTCCTCCAGCCGTTCGATCCGGCTCTGTACCGTGGTCCGCGAGACGCCAAGCCGCCGCGCGAGCTCGGCGGTCGAGGCGCGCGCATTCTCGCGCAGCAGGGAAAGCAGAGCCTGTTCGGCGTCACTGAGCATTTCGACGATTCTTCTCGGCAGACTGTCCAATCAACGGTTTCGTTTCGAACAAAACCACGCTTCCATTCGACGGGCAAGCTGCGAATCTGAGCTCACAATCAGTGAGGGATCGGTCATGAAAAAAATTGTCGTTGTCGGCGCCGGAAAGATCGGCTCGACCATTGCCGAGATGCTCGCCGCCACTGGGGATTATCAGGTCACGCTCGTCGACCGCTCGGCAGCACAGCTCGCTGCTGCCGAACTGCCGGCCACGGTTGCGACGCTGGAGCTCGACATCGAAGCCGCCGGCGCGCTGGAAGCCGCGCTCGCCGGCAAATTCGCGGTGCTCAGCGCCGCTCCCTTCCATCTGACCACCCGCATCGCCGAAGCGGCGGCCAGTGCCGGCGTGCACTATCTCGACCTGACCGAGGACGTCGTCTCGACCCGCCGCGTCAAGGAACTGGCGCGTTCGGGCAGAAGCGCCTTCATTCCGCAATGCGGCCTGGCGCCGGGCTTCATCTCGATCGTCGCCAACGATCTCGCCAGCCGGTTCGATTCGCTGGAGAGCGTGCGCATGCGCGTCGGCGCACTGCCGCAATATCCCTCCAACGCGCTGAACTACAATCTGACCTGGAGCACCGACGGCGTCATCAACGAATATTGCGAGCCCTGCGAGGCGATCGTCGAAGGCGAGCTGGTCGAGGTGCCGCCACTGGAAGAGCGCGAGGAGTTCTCGCTCGACGGCGTCACCTACGAAGCGTTCAACACCTCCGGCGGCCTTGGCACGCTGGCCGAGACGCTGAAGGGCAGAGTGCGCACGCTGAACTACCGCACCATCCGCTATCCCGGCCACGCCGCGATCATGAAGGCGCTGCTCAACGATCTCGGCCTGCGCCACCGCCGTGACGTGCTGAAAGACATTTTCGAAAGCGCCCTGCCGGCGACGTTGCAGGACGTGGTCATCGTCTTCGTCACCGTCTCCGGCCGCAAGAACGGCCGCCTGCTGCAGGAGACCTACGCCAACAAGATCTACTCCAGGCGCATCGGCGACCAGGTGCGAAGCGCCATCCAGATCACCACCGCGTCGGGCATCTGCGCCGTGCTCGACATGCTGGCCGACGGCAGCCTGCCGGCGACGGGTTTCATCAAGCAGGAAGACATCGCGCTTGACGCGTTTCTGGCCAACCGTTTCGGGCGCGCCTATGCGCAGCACGAGATGGTGAGCCGGCTGGCGGGGTGATCAGCGTCTCTCTCTTGTGAGAGGCTGGCGGGACAGTGCCCCCTCTGCCCTGCCGGGCATCTCCCCCTCTAGGGGGGAGATCGGCTGTCATCTTAGATTTCGCCAATTTTCAAAGTCTTGGAAGAGGCGGGTTGCCCGAAACTGCTGATCTCCCCCCTTGAGGGTGAGATGTCCGGCAGGACAGAGGGAGGCGAGTGTCCCGCCAGCATCACCGCCTTTGCACTATCACGAATCAAACATGCAGCGCGTGCCCCAGCGCCTTGAGCGCCGCTTCCTGGAATCCCTCGCCTTGCGTCGGATGGGCATGGATCGTGCCGGCAATGTCCTCCAGCCTCGCGCCCATCTCCAGCGCCAGTCCAAAAGCCGCCGCCAGTTCCGAGACGCCCTGCCCGACCGCCTGGATGCCGAGCATCAGATGGTTGTCCGCGCGCGCGACGACACGGACAAAACCGTCCTCGCCGAGCTTGGTCATCGCCCGGCCGTTGGCGGCGAACGGGAACGTGCCGATCTTGATCTCGCCGCCGAGCGCCTTGGCCTCTTCCGGCGACAAGCCTGCCGTCACCAGCTCGGGATCGGTGAAGCAGACGGCGGGAATCGAGCGCTTGTCCCAGCTGCGTTTGTGACCGGCGACGATCTCGGCGACCATCTCGCCCTGGGCCATCGCCCGGTGCGCCAGCATCGGCTCGCCGGTGACGTCGCCGATGGCGAAGATGCCGCGCATCGAGGTGCGGCACTGGTCGTCGATGCGGATGAATTTGCCTGCCCTGTCGAGGTCGATCTGCTCGAGCCCCCAGCCTTCGGTCACCGGCTTGCGGCCGACCGTGACCAGGATTTTTTCGGCGGCGACCTTGGCGCTCTTGCCATCCGCCGTCTCGACCAGCAGCGCATCGCCTTTGGTCGATAGCCCCTTGGCCTTGGCACCCAGCATCACCTCGACGCCGAGTGCGTTGAGCCGCTTGACCACGGGCCGCGTGAGTTCGGCGTCATACTGCGCCAGCACGCGCGGCAAGGCCTCGACCACGGTCACTTTGGCGCCCATTTTGGCGAAGGCCATGCCGAGTTCCAGCCCGATATAGCCGCCACCGACGACAGCGAGTTTTTGTGGAACCGCGCCGAGTGCCAGTGCCTCGGTTGACGAAATCACCGGACCGCCAAAGGGCAGGAACGGCAGTTCGACCGGCGCCGAGCCGGTGGCGATGACGATCGCCTCGGCGCGGATGACTTGGCTTCCTGTCTCGGTTTCGACCTCCACAGTCTTGCCGTCGCGAAAGCTCGCCCAGCCATGCACGGTCTTGACTCCTGCCTTCTTGAGCAGGCCGGCGACGCCGCTGTTGAGCCGGCTCACGATGCCGTCCTTCCAGGCGATCGTCTTAGCCAGGTCGAGCGTCGGTGCGGTGAGCGAAATGCCCAGCGGGCTCTTGCCGCTCGCCATGTGTGAGACCCTCTCGAACTCTTCCGCCGCATGGATCAGCGCCTTGGACGGGATGCAGCCGACATTGAGGCAGGTGCCGCCTGGTTTGCCCGACTCGACGATCACCGTGTCGACGCCGAGCTGCCCGGCACGGATGGCGCAGACATAGCCCCCGGGACCGGCGCCGATGACGAGCAGCTTGCAGGAGATTTCTTTCATGTTGGCATCCTGGTTCACAATGGTGCTGGAAGGCAGATAATGTTGGGTCCTTCGCGCCGCCCTCGAAGCGCGTAATCTCCCCCCTCGAGGGGGAGATGTCGCCGAAGGCGACAGAGGGGGTCGCCGCGCGTAGAGCGCCGGCCTGCATCTGTCGCGCAAGGCGGTCGCGTCCAGTCGTACCAACCCCCTCTGGCCTGCCGGCCATCTCCCCCTCGAGGGGGGAGATTACGCCCTCCACTGCTTTCGCTGATTTTCAACATTGTAAGAAGAAAACCAGTCCTCCAAGGCAGAGGGGGGCGCTGTCCCGCCGGCATCTCGATTGTCCCGCCCCTCAATCCACAAAGATCAGCGCCGGCGTTTCCAGCAGCGTCTTTATCCGCTGGATGAACACCGCCGCGTCCCAGCCGTCGATCACCCGATGGTCGAAGCTCGACGACAGGTTCATCATCTTGCGCGGCATGAACTGGGTGCCGTCCCACACCGGCCGCACCATCATCTTGTTGACGCCGATGATCGCCACTTCGGGATGATTGATGACCGGTGTCGTCGCCACGCCACCCATGGCGCCGAGCGAAGTGATGGTGATGGTCGAGCCAGACAGCTCGTCGCGTGTCGCCGTGCCGGACTTGGCCGCCTCGGCCAGCCTGATGATTTCTGCGCCGCACTCCCAGATATCGCGCGCCTCGGCATGCTTGACCACAGGCACCACCAGCCCCGTCGGCGTCTGCGCGGCAATGCCGATATTGATGCCGCCATGCTGGTGGATGATGCCGGCCTCGTCGTCGAACAGCGAATTGAGATTGGGCTGGTCCGCTATCGCCTTGACCATGGCCCGCATCAGGAACGGCAGCAGCGTCAGCTTCGGCCGCTCCACGCCACCCTTACCTGGGCGCTTCTCCTTGTTGAGCGCGGCGCGCAATTCCTCCAGCGCGGTGACGTCGACCTCCTCGACATAGGTGATGTGCGGGATGCGCGATTTCGACAGCGACATCTTCTCGGCGATCTTGCGCCGCAAGCCCACCACCTTGATATCCTGGATCGCATCGTTGCGGGCGAGGCCGGATGTCCTGGCAACCTGCGGCCCGCGCGCCAGGAACGCTTCGATGTCCTCATGGCCGATGCGGCCGGCAGGGCCGGATCCCGCAACCTGCCTGAGATCGATGCCGGCTTCCTTTGCCCGCAGACGCACGGCAGGCGAAGCCAGCGGTCTTTCGCCCTCGGGACGCCGTGCGCCGGCGGGCGTGGCAACTTGAGATGTCGGCGCCGTACCCCCACCCCTAGCCCCTCCCCCTTGTGGGGAGGGGCTAGGGG